>NZ_AYGX02000145.1 GCF_000498955.2 Lactiplantibacillus fabifermentans DSM 21115
CTGATCTTTTTTGTCCGAACAGCGTTCGGATTAATTTTACAATCTACCATATTAATTTTAAATCCGCGAACTAAAAAAAGAGTAACAATTGAGTTTTTTGCCTCAGCCATTGCTCTTTTTATCTGATATGCTGGTTTACCAATCAGTAAAATTTTCCGATTTTTTAGCTAATCCGACAAGTCATATCTTAATTTCATTTGTCGCGATCCCCGCACGGTCATCTTTCCTAGCAGCACCATCGCATTAGCGAACATTGTTTCAGATATGTTTTCATTAACTGCTTCTAAGTTATCCGTAGATTTTGTGCTTAATAAAATATTTTGCATTTCGGCCATTACCTGTTGCCGGAATCTCGCTACTAATTCCTGATATCGCTCAAAATTACTATCACCGATTAATGCCAACGTTTTATTCAACCAAAAAATCGTTTGTGGATCAAAATTAGTTGGAGTATCCCGATAACGGATTGGCGTGTCGGTCACATTAGCATAAAAAGGTGCTAACTCATTAAACGCATTCGGACCAAAAGCTAACCAATGAATACCTGCAAGCTTAAATGGTACGTGGTTACGAATTTGCAAGACATGCGTCTCTAAATTTCTGTTAAGGGCAATTGCGCGATACTGCTCTTTTTCCATTAAGGAGCCGCTTCCATAAGGATCAAAGGGTGTATTTTGATAATGTGAACTTAAGGCCCCTTTCACATCTGACACGGTCAATTTACGACTCGCACGCTGAACAAAGGGCAAATCTTGGTCAATCGGCGTCTGATTACTAGTTGCGCTAAAATGCTGCTGGACATACCAAGCACGTGGATTATTATAGACAGTATCTTTTATCGTGGCACTACCAAACGTATGTCGTAAGTTTAAGCCTTGCGAATCGGGATTTAAGTGATTTTTAGTAATAAAGGTTTCTAAATCCGCCGAACACAATGTCGTCTCAGATTCTATCTCAAATTGATCAATATTCAACCGATTAGGCGCAATTACATAAGCATCATCTGGAATTTTCATTGCAGCCCAATGATGACCACCCAAAGTTTCCATATACCAAACTTCATCACAATCCGAAAATGCGATACCATTCGCTTCATAAGTACCATATTCTTCAAGCAACGCACCTAAACGCCGGACGCCATCTCTAGCAGAATGAATGTATGGTAACACGATAGTTAAAAAATCAGCCTCGCCTAAGCCATTCGCCACAAAAGGGTCGGCACCTTGTACACGACTGTTGGTTGTAATGGTTTCGGTGGCCGTCATCGCGACGTTCGCCCCATTAATTCCAGCTCCCGCCCAAATTCCAGCAGCCGAGTCAACATCGGGTGTCGCGGTATAACTTAACGGATTTTCAGGAAGCAATACCCGCACATCCGTCAAAATAGCATGATAAGTTTTCGGTTGTTGATCTGGAGTCACGACTACAAACTTCTGTGGATTGGGCCCATTGCCACCATCCTCGGCACGGGCAATCATCGTTGAACCATCAATGCTTGCGCTTTTTCCAACTAGAAAAGTTGTACAGGCCATTTTAACACCTCATTCAAAAAATAATTGAGTCATATTTTAACAAATAACTAACCACATAGCTAACTAAAGTTCACTGAATAAGATTATGCTTCATCACTGAATCGCCTGCTACTATTGGGATACGAATAATCAAAAGTACCACACCAAAGTTATTCGCTACATTATCATCTCAGGGACCAATCATAATATTTGAGCACTTATCACGCCTAGTGGGCCTAACATCCATTGGTAACGACTTAGGACCTGCCATTTATTTCCTTCTTACACAAGCAGAACCATTGCCGACCACTAGTTGTAGCAGTTAGCAACGGTTCTATTTAGTAGTTACGCCGGTCGATACTGATTGGCCTGCTTCACTGCCGCAATGGCAGTTGCCTTCAAAAATGACGTTGGTGTACTAAAAACCGGTTGAAAGAAAAAGTCCGCCGTCGCCAATTGTTGAATCGTGAAGTGGGCCTGGATTGCAACCGAGACCAGATTAATATTAGCGGTCACATCCACGGTCGACACTAACTGAGCGCCAAGAATTTCAAACGTGTTCGGGTCGTAACACAGCTTCGTCGTCACTGTCGCATCCGTGTTCATCGTAACGGGTTGGGTCCACGTCACCGCAACAATCGGTCGATTAAGGCGGTGCGCGCGTTGTTCACTGAGTCCCGTAGTTGCCAGCTTGTATTCAAAGACTGGCAGCGCTGATGTACCATTGGTTGGTGCCAGCGGCGTAGTTGGCAATTGTAAATTAGCGACGGCATTGCGGGCTTGTTGCCGCGCATTGCCCGCTAGCGCAATCGTTATCCGCTGCTGAGTTGGGCCGTCATTAACTTGTGTCGCATCTCCAATCGCCAAAACATCGGTCAAATTGGTTCGTTGGTAAGCATCCGTAACCACACTGCCATTGGACGTTAATGCCAACGTATCCGCGAGCCATTGCGTCTGTGGGACTGCCCCAATCGCCACCACTACCAAATCGGCTGCATAAGTAGCAGTATCAGTTTCAACTGCCGTCACATGCTGTTCACCTAATAGGCGTTGTACGCGTTGCCCCATAGCCAACTTAATGCCATGATTACGTAACGTTTGCGCGATTGGCGCCGCTATCTCCGCATCTAAATACCCATGTAGTGGTTGTTCATTGACGTCGATAAGGGTCACTGTTTTGTGCGCCTGGGCAAAAATCTCAGCCGCCCCTAACCCAATATAGCCGGCCCCAACGACCACGATTCGCTGAAGTTGAGCATTTTGCCGGGCCTGCTCGCGTAGCCACATCAGATCACCCTTGCCTCGTAAACTCACGATACCCGGGAGTGTTGCCCCAGTGACGGTCAGTTGCCGCGCTTGAGACCCCGGACTAAGAATCAATTTGTCATAAGCAACCGTCTGCGGCGTGGCCGGCTCTTTGGCTTGAATGACCAATTGATGGGTCGCTGCTAGCAAACGGACGACGCGGGTCTCGTCAACTAATGTTACCCCTTGAGCCGTTAATTTTTTGCGATAAGCGACGAGCTTCTCAACTGACCACCCCATCATTTGCCTAAAATTGGCTTGTTCGTACCAGACGATGGTACTATCAGGGTATTGTTCAATGGCGGTTTGTACTGCCTCAGTACCACCATGCGAAGCACCGACTACGATTAATTTCATGATTGCAATTCACCTACTAAAGTTTAGAATAGTCAATTAGGATACATGTTGTATCTATAAATTGATGATTCATAGTATACGCGCTCGGCTAATCCCATTCAATAGGATACATCCTGTATCTTGTGTAATTAAGGGTCACCAATAACTAAACTGTTTCTTAGGAGGATTTTCGATGACGACCACGATTAATCGACGGCGCGGAGACGATCTCGAAGACGCTATTTACCAAGCCGCTTACGCTTTACTCCAACATGAGAACTACCAAGCAATCACTTTTTCTAAAATTGCCGCGGCGGCACACACGAGTCGTTCCGTACTCTATCGCCACTGGGATACACCGTTTGAATTACTATTTTCAGCAATGCATCACCACCTCAAAAGCGCCAACATTCAGCTCACCGATACAAACTTTGACGATGGCAACTTGCGGGCTAATCTGATTCATACCGGTCGGCAATTTATGAACTTCTTGGCAAGCATGTTACCGGAATTCAATCACATGATGCTCGCAGAAATGACCAGTCAAACCGCTATGATTCAAAAAATTTTACACGAGATGCAACAAGGCAATCTCGCCATCATTGACCGTGTTTTAACCTTGGCGATTGCCACTGGCGAGCTCAAGCAATTGCCACCACGTCCGACCCGTTTGGCCTTATTTCAGATTATTCGGTATACTTTTATTGTGGAAGCACACACCTTAGACACGACTGAAATCATCGCCATCGTGGATAAGGTAGTGCTACCGGCTGTCCTTGCGACCGGTCGCAACTTGAAATAGTCAATTTGGGCCTAGAATAAAAAGTGTACAGGTTAAATAGAGACTCTGATTTAGTATAATTA
>NZ_AYGX02000146.1:0-23302 GCF_000498955.2 Lactiplantibacillus fabifermentans DSM 21115
GGTTATGCTGAACAATTTGTCCAAAAATTCGGATTAAATTTGCAATCTACCTTATCGATATATTTTTGAATAGTTGAACTAGCGACATTTCCAGCAGTAGATACGAAGTAACTACGCGTCCATAAGGCTGCCATAGCTTGTAACTGAGGGAACTCTTCACGAATTACTTTAGATTGAGTATCCTTTGATTGCGTGCATGTATTGTGGAATACCTTGTGTTGGTGGCATATTAACAAACAAATGCACATGATCCACGTTGGCTGTGAAATTAAGGATTTCAACACCCAGTGCAGAACTCTTTTCACAAATAAGTTGTTCAACACGTTCGCTAACACCGGGTATGGCAAATATCTTCCTACGGTAATGTGGTGTGAAAACAAAGTGATAGTTCAGCAAACTTACTGTGGTACGTGTATGTCGGTAGACATTTTTATATTTAGGATTAATGTAGTCGTCTGTCTTATTGGTTTTCATAATATGTATTGTATCGTTTTCATGAACCGAATGACGCATCGAAGAAAACGCTATCAAGCCTACTCCATAGTGCTAATATTTTGCCTGTATAAGTAGGCTTTACGGTCTGAAATTGTAAAAACCGTTTTAATGCTGGTTGAATTAACTCAGCCTTTAAGTTCATGGGCTAGTTCCTCGTCCGGTGATAATTCGGGATCAACCACCGCAAAAACTAAGATGCCAATTCCGATTAATAACATGACGACAAAGACACTAAAGATGACCGGAATCGGTAATTTAAATTGTAATAACATTCCGACCATGTACGGACCAATCGTGGCCCCAATTCGCCCGATTGATTGGGCCGTGCCCATGCCAGTCCCCCGAATGGCTTGCGGAAATAAACTCGGTGTCAAAGCAATTAAGGTGCCCCAAGCACCTAAATCAAAGAATGACAACCAGGCGCCACTCATTAACACGGCGCCATTGCTACTAGCAAAACTAAACGCTAACGCACTCAAAATGGTCCCCGTTAAATAAATCATCAAGACCACTTTACGACTCATCTTGCCCATCAAGTATGCGGCTAAATAATAACCCGGTAATTGCGCCAAACTCATCAACAACGTGTAATTAAAACTGTGGACGATTGGGAACCCACGTAAGACGAGTAAACTTGGTAACCATAAGAACATCCCATAATACGTCAACATCACGATAAACCATAAAGCGGCCATCGTAATGGTCATTCGCCGATATTCTGGTTGCCACACCACGCGCCAAGATGGCTTTTTCGTCGTCCGAACCGGCGTATCTGGTAAATGCCGCCGTAGTAATAACGTATATAAAATCGTTACGGCCGTAATTAACACCGTTAAGCGCCAGCCGATTACTGGCATGACCCAGAAAGCTAATAATGAAGCGACAATCCAACCAATCGCCCAAAAGCTGTCCGCTAAGACTAGCATGCGTGAACGTTCCGTTCCTTGGTAACTATCTGCCACTAAAGTCGCGGCGACTGGTAGTTCCCCACCAAGTCCAATCCCAGTTAAGAACCGCACCGCGATAAATAATCCCACATTCGGCGTAATGGTTAATAATAAATTACCAATTGAGAATAACGCTAACGTATAAATCAGCACTTTTTTACGACCAATGCGATCGGCCAATACGCCGCAAATAATGGCCCCCACGACCATCCCAAGTGACGTCGCGGCACTGACCATCCCTAATTGGGCGGGTGCTAACTGCCACTCCTTTTTGATGAGCGGCATAATGAATGACAACATGGCAACGTCCATGGCATCAAACAGCCAGGCCGTCCCAATGACCGTCAATAGCCGGTACTTTTTGAATAATTGCATGAAACCAATCCCCCCTTATTGTTAATAAAAGTATGATATACCTTTATTAACCATCAATCTACGCTTTCAAAACTAGTTTGTCAACGCTAAATTTCATACTATAAATCGCAGAAATAAGCGGATTATTATTAATTTTATTGACAAGCTCGGATGAGCTATCTATACTAGTAATCGAACAATACTATACGACGTATAATATCGCAGGGGGAATAGTGATGGCCATTCAAATTAGCTCGGAACTGCTAGATGGTTGTGTCCTAGCGTTGTTGCAAACCGAAGACTTTTACGGTTATGCCTTAACGCAACGCTTGCAAGCTTCCATCGCCGTTTCCGAATCAACGTTATATCCAGTATTACGCCGGCTCAAGAAAAATGGTTGGGTCACGACTTACGACCAAGCCTATCAAGGTCGGAACCGCCGTTATTACCAAATTACGGCGGCGGGCGCCACGCAACTGGCGGCTATCTCGCAAGACTGGACCACTTATAGTCAAGCCATTAATTCATTACTTAAGGGGGGCGCACCATCATGACGGACTATTTACATAAATTCGCGGCACTACTCGTGCAATTAAACGATACCGAACGCGACGAAGTCCTCGAATTTTATCGTGAATATATCCTCGATGCGCAATTAGACACGTACGAAGATTGTGTTGCCGAACTCGGCACACCGAAACAGTTGGCACGCAAGGTGCTAGCGGATTATTCCATCCGTTTCAACGAAAATTTACAGGACAGCGATTCTTCCAAGCCACAAAAATCTAAGGCCGGGGTACGGGCCATCTGGCTAGTCGTGCTCGCCTTGCTGTCAACGCCGATTACCATTCCGGCCTTAATTGTGATCATGGCTATTTTATTTGCCGTGGCCGCAGTCGTCTTTGCCCTCGGGGTCGCCCTCGTCTGTGGGTTATTTGGCCTAACTATTTTAGGCTTCGGGATGTTAACTGCCGGGATTGGCGTCTTTGGACAATCCATATGGGTTGCTTGTTTCTATATCGGGACTGGCTTAGCAATTATCGGTGGCGAACTTTTAATCTTACCACTAGTGGTCTGGTTCATCAGTCTAATTATTCAAGGCGTTTCAAAGGTTGTGCAACGGCTTTATCACCGGTTTGTTAAACGCAATCGCGCCGAGCGAGGAGGTCGTCATCATGAAAAAAACCATTAAAGTTGGGATTATTTTATTAATCCTCGGCTTAATCTTGGCGATCTTTGGGATTGCCAACAATGGGATTCAATCAATTTATTGGCAAAGCGGCTTTCATGTCGCCAAGGTGCGTACTAAAACGTACCAACCTGCCAAAATTAAAAGTATCACGTTAAATACCGATGCCGACGTGACCATCAAACAAGGTGATACTACCAAAGTGACCGTTTCATCGGCACGGCAATTGCCAAGCATGACTTATGACAATGGTAATGTCACCATCAAATCAACCCAGTTCACGCATGAAACGGTCGGATTTATTATTACGCCTGAAGTTTCAACGCATCGGGTAACCATTACAATTCCTAAAAACACGATCGTCAACACGATTAAAGCGACGAAACAAACTGGCAATGTCGCCATTAGTAACGTCGCGGTAAAAGACTTGCAGCTAACGACCCAATCTGATTTAGATTTGGCCCAAGTCACGGTTAAAAATAGCGCCAACTTACAAGCGAATGACGTCACGGTGAATAAACTTACCGCTCCGAGCTTGCAAGCCGATATTGACGGCGCAGTGCGCATCAGTGATAGTACCTTCACCCATGCCACTTCTAACATCACAAGTACCGCAGATGTTACGATCAAAGACACGCAATTAAAGAGTGCCGCCATCACGGCAACCGCTGGTACGATCACGCTACGTCACAACCAACTGACAAGTAACTTAGCCGCCAAAGTAACAGATGGTGATATTAACGTTCAAACCAACCGGGCCAATGGCGTCACGGCCAAAACGTCCACTGGCGACTTAGCCATCTTCGGTTGGCACAGTGATAGTCACCGGAGTTATCAATACAAAACTAACGCCAAAGCACAGTACCAGCTCACATCTACTAGCGGTGAAATCAACGTTACCGCATCTTAATGACCATTACTTTATCACTCAACTAAATACTAACGCCACGCCAACCATCTTCAGCAAATTGTTGGCGTGGCGTTTTTGATTATTCATTAAGTGACCAGCTTGGATATCCGAACCACATATTGGCTTTCCTCATCAATCCGACCAACCCAAAACCGCCACCCGGACAGTTTGCACGGATAGCGGTTTAACAAACTATTTTAATGATGTCGTAAAAAATTTACTAATAAAACAAACAAGTATATCCCGGCACCGATTATCGCTAAAAAACCGATTAATAAAACGGCAAAGCGCCAATCACCTAAATACATCGGATCACCCCACTCGAAATTGTAGCCAAACACCGAGCAACGATATACCGAAGATACCGACTAAAGCGATGGCGTGCCACCACTTATGCCGCATAAAAATCGCAATGTATTCACGGATGATGGCATCTGGCAAGAAGAAGCGGGCCGTGTGGGCGCCAATCCCATCGGCGCGTAGCCCGGCTTGGCGGGCATACATGCCTGCCCGGAATGTATGATAATTGTTAGTCACAAAAATCACATTCGGATCCTTGATTTCGCCACCGTCGATCAGACGCCGGCTAAATAACATATTCTCATAAGTCGTTTTAGATTTCGTTTCGGCCCACCCAGCTTCGGCGGGTAAGCCATGGGCGATGGCATAATCTAACATCGCCTGACCTTCTGGCACAGTTTCATCCGGACCTTGACCACCGGAAAAAATCATGATAGCGGGATGCTGCTTTTTGCGTTGTTGTTTTTGGTAGAACTTCACCCCGCGCATAATACGTTGCGCTAATAACGGTGACACTCGGTCGCCATTTAACAATCCAGCACCGAGCACAATAATGTAATCCTGATTGTGTCGCGGCCAGTTGAATTGGTAAATTACGAGCATGGTCAAATAATTATAAAACCAAAATAACACGTATAAAATAACCAAGTTAGGAAAAATCGACATAAAATATTGGGCCGCTTGCGGCAAGTGATTGCTTAACGACGCCGCCAAAAATGGCAGAATCAGAATCGCTAGCCCTAAAATCAAGGTCAGCATATTCGCTAAAGTATGACTTTCGCGCCGCCACATAATCCAGCCGTTCCAAATCAATAGGAAGGCTTGCAACACGAACAAGACCCCAATAATCCCTAAAATGATTAAAAATAACGTGCCGCAAACGACAATTAGTGGGAAATTATAAGTCCCCAGAATAGTCATTGCGAGTAACGCTAAAAATGAATAGAAAAATAGCGAAAACCAAATTCCGTTACTCAACCGCGCCTTCACGCGTTGATAGCGAAAAATAAATATCAACCCAAAAACAAATGGAATAATCCACGCATAGTAAGCAGCGGCTGGAATCGGTAACCCAACTGCTGATTCACTCAACTAACAACACCCCCTTTCCTCAAAAACACATTAATCATAGCATATAAATTGAGTTTATTAACAGCTAGGCCTACTGAAAATTTTCAATTATTTCAATTGCTTTTGGGCATTATAGAAATTCTTATAAGCTAAGTAACAGGCAATGATGGCGCCCAGACTAGTCGCTGAAAGTAACATGAACGTCACCATGATTTGGTACTTAATGGCGCGCACCGGATCGACCCCCGCAAAAATCAACCCAGACATCATCCCGGGCAAGCTCACTAAGCCGACCGTTTTGGCGGAATCAATCGTCGGCGCCATCCCGGTCCGAATCGCTTCTTTGACAATCGCAATCGACGCATCCATCACACTGGCCCCTAAAGCTAACCGTTCTAGTACCCCTTGGCGTTGGTCGTGAAACTGACTATTCAAACTACGGTAAGCTAAGCCAATGGCGACCATGGAATTCGACGCAATCATCCCAGAAATCGGAATCATTTGCGACGGAATAAACTTGATGGCTCCGGCAAAAACCAACACACTGAGCGTGACGCCCGTACTAATAAAGATTGCGAGAAACGAAATCGGTAACGCGTGCGCAATGCCCGGTCCGCGTTTTTGGGCATTCCAAGCCGCATTAAAGACAATAAATAACATCATGGCTAACGTTAACCATAAATTATTGACGCGGAAAATATACTTCAATAAATAACCGACGACAAATAACTGAATAATCGCCCGAACCACGCCGACAATAATATCTTTATCCAAACCGAGTTTTTGCCATAAACTAATGCCTAACGCGACTAACACTAACATCGCCGCTAAAAACAAGGATGTATTATTCACCACCAAGTTCATTTCAACACCTCCAATTGCCCGGCCGTGACTTGTAATAACTGGTCGGCGGCCGCAATCTCCGTCGTATCATGCGTAATCATCACCGTCGTCACGTGGCGATCGACGTTTAGGTGCCGCAACCACTCATGAACGATTTGTTTGTTGGCTTCATCTAACCCCGCCGTCACTTCATCCAGCAATAACATTTTCGGTAAAAATAAAATATTACGAATCAGCGCGACCCGTTGCCGCTCACCACCGGACAAGGCTTCGATTTTTTGCGTCAACGTTTCTGCCGATAAACCCACATACTCTAAGGCTTCTACCACGTGATCAGTATCCATCGTTTGCTTTCGAATCTGGTATGGAAATGCTAAGTTGTCCGCGACGGTCGCCCCAAATAAAGTCGGCTGTTGAAAACAATACGACACTTGGCGCCGATACATAATCGGGTCATAACTTTCTAACGGTTGGTCATCAAAAATTAGATCACCGCTCGTTTTCGAAATCATCGCGGCCATAATTCGTAACAGCGTACTTTTTCCACTGCCGGAGGGCCCCGTTAGCGTGTAGTGGCTTCCCGCTGGAATCGTTAAATTAATATCAGTCAAAATCTTTTTATCGTCAACTTGATAATTGACATGCTGCAATTGCATTAAAGTTGTCATCAGCACTCACTTCCCCGTTTTTGTATGCGCTTTAATTTTACCACAATCCACCACTACATTAGAATCATTATTACTTGAGTGGTAAGTTTTAGTTGCGTGAAGCAGCATGCTATAATGATTTGAAAGCAACTTACAGAAAACGAGGTAGTTAAAGCTATGCCACAACCGAATCATTATCAAAATTCACACCGCCCGACGTCCCGGCGACCCCGGCCAGCCGCCAAGGCCCCGGTCCAAACCGATGTTAAAGTGGGCCAACGGTTTCCACTGACCATCAAACGGCTCGGTATCAACGGTGAAGGGATTGGCTATTACAAGCACGTCATCACCTTTGTCAAAGGCGCCCTGCCTGGAGAGATCATTGTCGCCGAAGTGACCGCTGTCCACCCCCGCTACTTAGAAGCGAGTCTCCGGAAATTACGGAAAATCAGTCCCGACCGTGTCGACCCACGTGATGAATACGCGGGCGAAGTCGGCGGTTTTGAACTGGAACATCTCGAATATCCGGCCCAATTAACGTTTAAACAAGACTTGATTCGTCAAGCCTTAGAAAAATATAAGCCCGCTGGTTATCGCCATTACGATGTACGCCCAACGATTGGGATGGACGACCCTTACGAATATCGGAATAAGGCGTCCTTCCAAGTTCGAATGATTGATGGCCATGTCGCCGCCGGGTTATATAAGGAAAATAGTCATGACTTAGTTGATTTACCAACATGTTCGGTTCAAATGCCGGCAACGATGACCGTCATGCGCCAAGTGGTCGCTTGGTTAGAAGAACTCCAAGTACCAATCTACGACGAAGAACACAACAGCGGCATCGTTAAGACCATCGTGGTACGGACCGCGGCCGCTACGGGTGAAGTGCAATTAGTCTTAGTGACGAATACGCCAAAATTACCAAAGAAGCACCAGTTATTAATGAAGATTGCCGAAAAATTGCCGATGGTCGTTTCCGTCATGCAAAATGTCAATATTGGCAAAACGTCCTTAATTTGGGGTGACCAAACGACATTGCTTGCTGGTAAACCCACGATTACCGAAGAACTCGACGGCTTAGCCTTTGATTTATCGGCCCGGGCCTTCTTTCAATTAAATCCGGAACAAACTAAAAAACTTTACCAACTGGCCCGGACGGCTTTAGATTTAGCGCCGCACGAAACGTTAGTCGACGCCTATTCGGGGGTCGGGACAATTGGCTTGTCATTAGCCGACGTTGCCAGCGAAGTTCGCGGGATGGATACGATTCCCGCCGCCATTGCGGATGCCAATGCGAATGCGAAACGCAATCACATTACGAATGCCCAATATTCGGTTGGCGAAGCCGAAGTCTTATTACCACAATGGTTGGCGAGCGGTTTTGCGCCGGACGCCATCGTGGTCGATCCACCCCGTACTGGTTTAGATGATGTCTTAATCGACGCCATCTTACAAAGTGCGCCGGAAAAATTAGTTTATATCTCATGTAATCCATCAACGTTAGCCCAGGACTTACGGGCATTAACGGCGGGGTATCAAGTGGATTACATTCAATCAATCGACATGTTTCCACAAACTGCGCGTTGCGAAGCGGTCGTGCGCTTCACTAAACGCCATTAAAAGGGAGTTTTTGTGATGGCAGATACTGATAGTCAAATTGCCTTAACGATGACCTTTACGCTCCGGCCACCGTTTAAGACGCATTTCTTATTATTAAAAGATTATATTGCGGACGTGCGGATTCCCGCGCGTGACGGCATGTTGACCACTTTGATTGCGAAAAACATTCCCATGTCGCCAGCATTAGACCAACTCATGACCATTTTCGATGACGTGCAAAATCCAGTGTACTGGCAATTACATGATCAAGCAGTCCAAGAATTTTTCGACCGTTTCCCAGAAAAGCGGCCAATCTTGCCGCTCGACTTACTACAAGTCGTCTTAAGCACCCTAGTCGATCAAGGCATGAGTGACGCCGACTTGACCGCCGTCATGAACGGCGTCTTCAACCGCCTCCAGACCAACGATTTCGGCGGCCAAGCCGCGCAACAAATCTTAACCGAATTTACTAAGATTAACTATTAGTTACGAATTCAAAGATTGCCGGTATTGCCGCTTCCGGCTGGTCATAATTCCATCCGCCGTGAGGGCCAGGCCAAGCCTGAGGAGCGGTCTTAGCCTTCGCTTTCAAGCCTAAAGTACAAGTCTTGAAAGACGCCCGTGGTGTAAGCGCGAAAAGTTCGTCGCGCTAACGCCACCACCACGGCGGATTCCATCATGACCAACCTCCAGCTATCTTATCATTTGAGAACATTAAAAAAGCCGTCGACATTTACTGTCAACGGCTTTTTTTAGGACGCAATATCAAATTATAGCTACCGTTTTAATACCACATTCCCGGAAGTCAGTCGGCGAGGGTGAACGTGCTGCAGTTGTTCTTAGACGAGTGCTTTTCTCGGCTTAGAACAAGGACGCTTTTTGAGATTAGCGAATTGTGCTGAGCTCAAAAACGAGCCACGAGACCGCTTTTTGGCTCGCGGCGGTCCCAGCACGAGAACCCTCGCCGACTGACTGGAGGGCCACACTTCAAAGCCGTTTATTAGTTGTCAGCTTTAACATTACCGCTGGAGGCACCCGCGTCTTGCTTTTCGAGTGGGAGCCAATCTAAGGCCCGCTTGATGTGTAAGTCCCAGAAATCCCATTCGTGGGCGCCGGGGTCGACCTCGAAGACGTGGTCGATTTGGTTAGCTGTTAAGAAAGCGTCGAAGTCTTGATTGGCTGATAATAAATCATCATCCTGCCCAACGGCGATATAGAAGTTTGGCAACGGGATTTGCCGCGCCAGTAATTGTTTAATCAAGGCTTCCGGATCGTATTTGCTGGCGTCCAAATGGTCTAATTCTGGACCAAAGACACTCGTCCAATAAGCCCGTGTTTCCGCAAACCACTTGGGATTTTTAGGAAAGTCGGTCAATCCAGACGTAATTTTTAACGCCGCCGATAAGGCCACAATTGCGCTGAACGTGTCGTGGAACTTCAACCCATTATATAAGGCCCCGTAGCCACCCATGGATAACCCACCGATATACGTATCGGCGCGGTCATGGGACAATGGGAAAGTTTTACGGGTGAACTCAACTAGTTCTTGGCCGATGAATTGGCTGTATAAATCGCCACTCCATTCATGGTCAATATAAAAGGCATTTTCACCCGCTGGCATCACCACTGCTAAGTTGCGGTCTTCTGCCCACCGTTGAATTCGCGTGCCGGCGACCCAGTCGGTTTCATTACCGAGCATCCCATTTAATAAATATAATGTTTTATACGGTTTATCGACGGGGCGGTCGCTTTTACCATCAAAATAAACTTTATCCGTTGGTAAAACGACCACTAGTGGCACCGTCCGATGCAATGCCGCTGACATGAAACTTACTCTAATTAACGCCATAAAATAAAGACCTCACAATTTATAAATTTAACTATGATTTAATTTTAAGAGCGCTTTCATTGGTTTGTCAATTGGCCTAATCAAAATAAACTTGTAAGACTTTTGCAATCCCGTCGTGGTTGTTATCCAAGGTGACAATATCCGCGGCATCCTTGACTGCTTGGGGCGCATTACCCATGGCGACCCCAATCCCAACCGTCTGCAACATGGCGACATCATTGAAGTTGTCGCCAAAAGCCATCGTTTGCGGCGTTGCGACCTGCTCGTCCACTAACAACTTTTTTAAGGCCGCCGCTTTCGAGACCCCGGTGGCCACGATTTCTAAGTAAGTCGGCTTAGAACGATAGACGTCTAAATCGGCAAATTCAGGCGATTTCAAAAGCGGTTCAATCGCCGCAATGGTCGATGCTGGCGCCATAATCATCAGTTTGTGAATGGGCGTTTGTGGCGTTGCTAACCAAGTGGCCAACGGGGTTATCGTCGGTTGATAACCAATCCCGTCAGCCTCCTGTTCTTCCCATGCAGCAACTTGTTCAACGTACCAGTCATTATTCGTGTAAATATTCAGAGAAGCTTCTGGCCAACGTTGCGCAACCACTTTTTGAACCGCCTGTGCAGCCGCTAAGGGAATTGGCTGCTGTTCCATCACTGTCAAGTGGTCGGCGGCGTCAGTGGCCGCAGTCAAGGCACCGTTATAGGCAATCATCGTTGAATGCACGCCCAGCTGCTGGGCTAACCCGAACATGCCCTTAGGTGACCGCGCTGACGCTAGCACAATTTGGGCGCCTTGGGCTGCGGCCTTTTTTAATCCGGTAATCGTACTTGGTAATAAATCGGCCTCATCATTCAGCAAGGTACCATCAATGTCGCTTAAAATCATTTTAATGCTGGTCATAATCATCCTCCGTTAAGTGTCTGAATTCAGTTGTTTTTGGAAACCATCGTTGTTCGGTGTGAGTTAGTGGTTCATCGGTGATAACTAATTGGATTTGGGTTAGCTGACCACCACAATAACGGGCGGCTTGTCCAAATTTGCGATGTTCACAAACTAGAATTCCCTGCGTCGTTTGACTCAAGGCTTGGCGTTTGACGGCCGCATCGTCACGGTCACTATAAAATAACCCGTTGGCCGTAACCGTCGCCGCGCCCACAATGACTTGGTCAAACGCGACCGTTTGCACCGCTTCCAGTGTCGTCGGGCCGCCAAAGAACCGATTTTTCTGGTTCAACGTCCCACCTAATAATTCCACGGTTACCGCCGGATTGGTGGCTAAGCTAATCGCATTATCGAGTGAATGCGTATAAATCGTACACTTTTGCGTGATGAGCTGCGTGAGCTTGAGTAGCGTGGTCGCAACGTCTAAAAAAACGTACTGGCCGGGTTGAATCGTTGGTAAGACCAACTTAGCCAATGCCGTTTTCAACTGGCTAAATTGGCGTAACCGATCTTGATAGCTTGGAATATCTACCGCAAAATTCAACACTTGGACGCCACCGTGAATGCGTTGCGCCAAACCTTGCTCCGTCACGGCCACAATATCGCGCCGGGCCGTATCACGCGAAACCGTTAAGGCTGTCATCACATCGGCCACACTCATCTGCTGTTGTTGTGCTAATTGTTTCAATAATTGTTGTTGCCGTTCGCGTGGTTGCATCGCGTGACCTCCTTTTGAAATCACTTTCATTTTACAATAGATTAAGTATTAATCAAGTGTTTATAAGTGTTTAAAGCTATATTTTAAGTAAAAAGCGAGCTAGCAACTTTAATTGCTAACTCGCTCATTTAACACTTATCGTTATTTCTTTGGTTTTAAAATAAATTTCGGTCGCTCATCAACTAGCATCGCATACAGTTCTTGCGTCGGGTCGGGATCAAATGTCCCGAGATCCACAATAATCTGACCATCGTCCGCCACTTCAAAGCCTTGATACCGATCAAATAAGACATGATACATCGTTTGGGCCGGTCGCATGCGCTCATCCACTTGCGCCGCCGCGGCTTTCAACGTATAACCGGTTTGCAACAAATTGCTCATGGCGGCGGCTTTAATCACCATTTTTAAGGTGTAAATCCGCGCTCGCCCCGGTTCGTCCTCATTTTTCGGAATAATGTACCCCTTTTTTTGCCAGTATCGTAACTGACGTGGCGAGACACCAGTCATCCGACTGAGTTCACTGATGCCAATCGTCAATTGCCCCCGATGAAAAATTTCCCGTAAATCTGACGACATCCCTGGATTCATGCTGGCGCCTCCTTTCCATAAATATTAACTAAAATAAATTATAGCATGGAATTGTGACGCCACCAGGTTGTCGTCATGAAAAAACTGCGGATTCTAATACTTGGTTTGTAAAAAGCTTGGCAATGACTGCGCCGGCTTCCCCATAATAATTTCATAATCTAAACTAACTTCGTCGAGTAAGCCTTTCGCCCCCGCAGCATACATTGACGCTAACATGGGACCTTCGTTATTTTCATTATAGAGGTCACTAAATTCTTGCAAACTAACTGGTTGGTACCCGATTTTGGCGCCGGTAACTTTGCTGATAACTTCAGCCAGTGCCGGCATCGTGTAGGCTTCACTTTGCGTCAACGTATAAATACGGCCATCTTCTAGTAAGGACGAGTCTGTGGCCACGTGGGCAAACGCATTCGCGGAATCATGTAAACTAATAAAGCTCAACGCTTGGTCACCAACTGGATAAATCACATTTTGACGCTTAATCAGTTCCGGCAAATATGGTACCAGCGGATCGGCATACAAGGCATTGCGCATCACCGTATAATGCAATGATGACGCCGCCAACCGCCGTGGCACGTAACCATAAAATGCCGATAACGCAAATGGATTATCTTCTTGGTCCGCGATAAAGCCCATGACTAACATGTGCTGCACGCTATTAGCTTCCGCCGCTTTAACAACATTTTCAAATTCTGTCACCCGACTAAAACTATCGTGACTCTTACTAGGCACATAAATCAGCACATCACTATTGGCAATCACCGGTGCCAAGGTCGCGGGATTATCATAGTCGATTTCTTTGACCGTCATCCCTTGTGTCTGGAAGTTGAGCGCTTTGCTCAATGTATGTACCCCTAAGGTAATTTCTTTCATGGGAACTAACTTCGTCATCGCGGTGACGATTTCTTTACCTAAATGCCCCGTTGCCCCAGTAATCGTATATTTCATAATTAACATCCACCCCTTCGTGTAACTTTATTAGTTACATTTAATCAAATATTTCAGTTTGAGTCAATTGATATGGTCGTTAGCTTGTAACTTAAATAAAAACAGCAATTAAATTATATGCCAATTATCTAGTTAATAATCGTCCCCAATAAGTTAACCACCATCATTGATAGCGCTTTATACAATTATAATTCTAAAACATCATGAAACTCTAGCTGTTACAGACTAACCGGTGACCCACTTACATAATGACTACTGTTCAACTATCTTTTTTTGTGTCTGCCTAAAATTAACTCCCAGCCGCATAACGTGTTAACTGAATAGGTCTCAGCCATGCTTAAGTAAAACTAGCAAAACATTCACTATTGCAGGCTTACGGTTAAAACTTATCAAATCACCCAATAATAGCCAAAATGAGGTTAGACCATCCCGGAACCCTTGCTAACTGGCTGGAGGACCACCGTTGCCATGCCACCAAAAAAAGAGCTTCGCAAGCGAAACTCTTTTGATACGCTGCCTAAGCAGCTTGTTCACCTAAATGTTTCTTTTCAGGTGCGACTTTAACGTTTTTAACATCGGCATCCGAGAAGCCAAACATGTAAGTTAACGTGAAGGAAACAATGATATCCGCAATCGAAGCAATCCAGAAGCCCCAGAAGCTGAAGTCCATCCCTTTAGGGTTAACGAAGGACGTAAACCCGATCAAGGAACCGGCAAAGCCCCACATGTTAACATGCATCAAGCCGGTTAAGAAGCCCCCAACGGCCCCACCAATGCTGGCAGTGACGAAGGCCCGGCCGTATTTCAAGTTAATCCCATACATTGCGGGTTCAGTAACCCCACAAAAGGCTGAGATAGTTGCTGGCCATGCTAATTCTTTGATGTTGGCAAATTTTGACTTCATCGCAATGGCTAAGACCGCGCCACCTTGGGCGACCATCGTTGCCGAAACGATGGCGTTCAAGTAACTGTGACCAGTCGTGGCAATATCGTTGGCGACAATTGGAATAATCGCCCAGTGTAACCCGAAGATAACGAGCACTTGATAAAAGCCACCAATGACCAACCCAGAAATTGCGGGACTGAGTTCGTAAATTTTGACAATCCCAGTAGCCAAGGCCCCAGATAAGGCGGTAATGATTGGACCAAGGAATAAAATGATGGCCCCAGAAATAATGATAACTTCCAGTAATGGCACGAAGATCATGCGTAAGACGGTTGGAATAACGCGTTTGAGCCACGGTTCCAACTTGCTAGCTAACCACGCCCCGGCAATCATTGGGAAGATGGAGTACGTATATGAGGCCACGTGCACTGGTAAGCCGAAGAAATCAGCATTGATGCCCATGCCTAACAAATGACTCGTAACTTTACCCGTTGACGCAATCGCCACAATCGTTGGGTACGTTAAGACCCCACCAATAATCCCCATGATAATGGGGTCGGCGCCCAGTTTTTTACCGGCTGTGAACCCAACGAAAATTGGCAAGAAGTAGAAGACGGAATCGCCCATCGCATTAATAATCACATACGTGGTGGTCGTTGCGGAAACAATCTTAAACGAAGTCAGTAACGCCAAGACCCCTTTTAAGATCCCAGAAGCGGCTAACAAACCGATAACCGGAATCATGGAGCCGGTGATGACCCCAATCAAGGCACTAAAGCCATGTTTGGTTTTTTCCCACGGCGTCATTTTTTGCCAAGCCGCCTTATTCGCTTCTTTTTCAACGGCTAACGCAGACGCATCGTCATCGCCAAAGCCAGGTCCTAATTGTTGGACGACCGCATCGTAAACGTCATTGACGGCCGGTCCGATAACGACTTGATATTGGCCCCCCGCCTTGGCAACATCAATAACCCCTTGTAAGTTACTGATAACATCGTCGTTGGCGATACTTTCATCCTTCAAATAAAAACGAACCCGCGTGATACAGTGAATCACACTGTTCACATTGCTAGCACCACCAATATTTTCAATAATTTGACGGGCTAATTCATCATACTTGCCACCTTTGCCACTAGCTGGCGCAGTGGTGGTCGGTGCACTGACCGCTTTTAAGTCCACCCGTGCGGCCACGGCGCCTGCTTTAACGAGTCCTAATTGTGGCGTCAAGGTATCAACCATATCGCTACTATTGGTGACCGCTAAAATGACCGTAGTCTTTTTGCCAGCTGTTTGAATGGCTGCTAAATCCATAGAACCTAACAGGTCGCCCGCTTGAACGACATCCCCAACCTTGATTTTGATATCAAATGGCGGGTTGTCCTTTAATTCCACCGTATCAATCCCTAAATGCAACAAGACTTCCAAGCCATCATCGCTCGTAATCCCGATTGCGTGTAAGGTTGGTGCGACCATCGTAATCTTCCCACTGATAGGTGCTACAATCTGCCCATTGTCAGGTTCGGTCCCGAACCCTTGGCCCATCATACCTTGTGAAAAGACTGGATCTTTAACTTCGCTGAGTGCCATAACTCTCCCAGCGACTGGTGCTAATAACTGCACTTGTTTCATCGTGATTGCCCCCTTTATTTAATCACGTCATCATGCAATTGCGTGTCTGGTTATAAAACGTCACCCGGCCACGACCGGAAACGACATCTTACCCCCATAAGAAATCGTCAAAACGGTAGGCTAAGTTCTCCTACCACCTAGTTGGCAACGACTTGCCAACCACTTAACTAACAACTAGTCGATTAGGCGGCGCTACTAATCCAAGCCGCACGTCAGTCACAAATATAAAGATTGCGAACACTAAAAATCACTAACGTCTCGTTGTCATAGCAACCAATCGACTGGACCAAAACTGCTTATTTAAAAATAAAGCGGTTTCATTCAACGCCATAATCATAACCGTCGTAATATAAGGCGGTCAAATAAATCCAAGCGATTTGTTCGTTCATTTATCACTTTGATTAAAATATTAATTAGTTAAGTTAATTTGCGTTTATAACTGTAGGGTGTAATCGGCTAAAAAAGACTGGCGGAACGCCGTATCATCCTTAACCTGTTTACCAAATTCGACAATCAAAGCATGCCATTCCCGGGCGCTGGCAAAATCGTAGTCCCAAGCTCGTTCAATCACGGTTTGTGCTTTTAAATAGCCACTAGGTAACGGCTGCCCTAGCCACGTAAATAACCGCCGTAAATACGTATCCACAATAATCGTAGGTTTATCAAACACATACATCGTAAAATAATCGGCCGTTTCATCGCCAATCCCTTTGAGCGCCTTGAGCTCGGACCGAATCCGGGTTGCCGGTAAGGCTTTGATTGTCGCTAAGTCGCACTGATATTGCTGCGCCCACGTTGCTAACCCTTTGAGTGTTGGCACTTTGCGCGTATAGAACCCAGCTGGTTTAACGAGTGCGGTCAGCTCATCATCACTGAGCGCCAACAAGCGCGCGGGTTCAAATGCCGTCGCTTGTTTTAAGTTGGCCAACGCATAATCGACATTGCGCCAGTTCGTATTTTGTACGAGTACCCCGCCCCACAAAATCTCCCATGGCGTTTCAGCTGGGGGAATACCCGGTTCCAACCAGTGCTGGGGGCCCATCGTGGTTAGCATCAAGTCATATAAATCCGCAATCGTCATTTTGTCGCACCTCATCTTGAAAAATAAACGAGCCCTGGAAGTTATCCAGAGCCCGCTACACTGCTAAATATTAGTCATCGTTGACACTTGAACGCTTGACCGTCAAAACGATATCAGCCTTTTTATTTTCAGGCTTGACCTTTTCTTCGAAATCAAGATCAGCATCTTTAAATAAGTTTTGGATTTCAGTATTCACTAACGGTAAGTCGCGCGAATCGCCGGCTTGCTGGCGAATATAAACCACATATTCAGTTGGTAGTTCTTCCAACTCATATTCGACATCTTCATCATTTAAAATGACATAAATCAACTTACGTTCTTTGTTCATCTGAAATTACCCCTCAACTATAATTTTTTAAAACTTTAGTTTTCAGCAGTCATTACTAACTGTTTGGCAAACTTCAAGTAGTCGTGCACACAATGATCTAGCCAATCAATCGTTGGTTGGTCCGTAATTTGGCCATCCGCCGTCATCTTCTTTTGGACTAAGCCCATTAAGAATTCGTCACCCGGCATCACCCGCGCTACCACGCCTGGTGAATCCAAAATTTGACGTAAGTGACCTTGCGCCCGCACGGTTCCCAATGGTCCCATCGTCGCACCCAGAATCATGACGGGTTTTCCCTTAAGTGGGCGTTCAACCCGTGATAACCAATCAATCGCATTTTCCAGTACGCCCGAAATGCTGTGGTTGTATTCGGGGGTCACAAAGATCACCCCATCTGCAGCCAAAACCGCATCCTTAAAGGCTTGCACGTTGGCTGGCGCCTGTTCTTCGATATCTTGGTCATAAAACGGTAACTCACCTAAAGCAGGAATCATCACATCGAGGTCTTCAGCATACCGCTTTTGCACAAATTCGGCTAACATTCGGTTGTAAGAAGCCTGACGAACACTCCCAACGAGGGCAACTATTTTCATTATATGTAAACTCCTTTTATGTTTGCATTTATCTTTAGTATACCAGTTTTTTATATTTTTAGCGGAAACGGTTTCAGATTGTTTACTGGCCTGACCGAATCCCCCCACTCCCTATCTTTATTGCCGAAACGTGCCAAGGCCAACTGCTCGCTCCGCCACTACGCCTAATTAAACGATATCTTAAAGTATGCGATGTTATCACTCGTCCTATCTTTATGGCCGAAACGCGCAAAAACCAGCAGATTGCTGTGCTTGCTACGCCTAGTCGGACGACATCGCAAAGTACGCGACGCCATCCGCTCGTCCTATCTTTATGGCCGAAACGCGCAAAAACCAGCAGATTGTTGTGCTTGCTACGCCTAGTCGGACGACATCGCAAAGTACGCGACGCCATCCGCTCGTCCTATCTTTATGGCCGAAACGCGCAAAAACCAGCAGATTGTTGTGCTTGCTACGCCTAGTCGGACGACATCGCAAAGTACGCGACGCCATCCGACTAGGCTAGGCAATGCTCACAATCTACCCGCTGGTTTTTGCGCTCTTTTTTCTTAACTTTTTCCAAAACCTCCCCATCCCACTAATCCCCGCCACGCCAGTCTGTTATACTAACTCATAGAGAATTTGATCGGGGGTTTTAACTGTGTATTATCGTGGTGAAGTGCTAGATTTTGTGAATATGCTACTCACGGCTGATGCCGCGCCATTGATGCGTTCACGGCTCGTTTTTTCTAGTAAAATCGACATTGAACGCCTCAAAGCAGCGGTCTTGGCTTCAGCGCAAGTTGTCCCCGAAATTTTCGGTCGCTATCAAGCTGATCACAACCGCTTTGAAGTGCTTGCGCAACAACCGGACGACATTGTCATTGAAGCTCAAAGTCCGTATAGTCCCGAAAACTTTGATTTTGATTTTAAAACTGGTCCGCAACTGCGCTTGTTTGTTATTCATCATGACCAATATGATGTCTTACAAGCCTTTATGAGCCACTTACTGGCGGACAGTGTCGGCTTTAAAGAGTATTTGTACTTACTCGCCAAAGCTTATAATTATGATGACTTATCAACTGTAACTAATGAACGCCGGTTACGGCCGGTCATTACCCAATTACAGCGCCAATTTTCACGGCCTCATCCGCATGCCGATTTGCCAATGAATACGGTCAAATTACCGCATTATCAAGGTATTAACTTGCGGCATATCGGCCATATTATGTTGACCAGCAAACAATTCATGCGCGTGCGCCAAGTGGCCAAGGCCCAAGATGTTGGGATTAGTGAGGCCATTTTAGCCGCCTATGCCAAGGCCTTACAAGTGTTGACCGGACATACCACAATTACGTTACCGTGCCCCATCGACTTTCGGCATTTTACCCCCGCCGACGAAACTAAGACCCGCGTTACTAACTTGACCGGAACGGTTTATTTAAATATAAAAATTGATGTCGACGCCCCCTTTGCCGCTTTAGTCCAACACGTCCATGACTTGTTGTCCGCTGAACGCGACCGCGCCGCCTTCTTATATCGACTTACCAACTTACAAAAGATGAATCACACCATGCCCATCGGTTTGATGCGCAAAATGACTCGCCGCTGGGTCGCCCAACAACCGCTGAGTTACACTAATTTTGGTGTAATCGACCAACAACGCCTGCAATTTCATGGCTTGACGGTGGTCAACTGTGTATTCTCGGGTGCTTTCCGCGAAAATCCGCTGATGGAAATTGCCGCCAGTACGTTTGCTGGCACGTGTACCTTGAGCTTTAACAGTATCGGCTCAGAACGCGACTATCAATTGGGCATGAAGATTCTTGAAAACATCCAAGCCCAACTGCTAGTGTGGTCACAAACATCCATTGTCACCGCACCCGCCCAACCGGTGCAAGTGGCGAACCAAGCGCACTAACTAAACTAAAAATAAGCGTCATTTCCAAGTCAGGATTAACCTTGATTTGGAAATGACGCTTATTTATTTAACTAGTGAATACTTTTTACTGGTTCAAAATAGCCAACCGAACTAGCATAAATCCAGTTGGCGCCGTTAATGGCTTTGAAGTTTTCGCTCTTACCAGTCACAATAATTCCCGCAAATTTCGCTTGTGACAGTTTAGTATGGTGATTAACATAATTAGTACCGTGTTTTATCACGGAATAGTTGCCAACTGACCAATCAATCCCCGATTTATGGACCTTCACCATCGCCTTCCGGAAGTCTTGATAAGCACCATTCGTTAGCTTGCCGTTACTGTTGCTGGCCTGTACCCCGGCTAAATTATTATCCAGCCCGCTCGTGGCAACATCACCACTTACGCCAATCCAGTACCATTCACTGTGCAAGTTCGCTGGTAATTTGGCTTGAATTTGGGCATAAGTCATCGGCCTTTTGAACGTGATACCGACTTCCGCAATCATATTCTTACTCTGGGCAACTTTCCCTAATTCATGCGGTGCTTTAACTACTTCTTGTGATTGGTCGGCTTTCAAATTATATAACATTGGGATTTTTTGTTGGGTAATTCGGTCATAAACACCGGTTTTAGATACGTCAGTAGTATTATATGACTCAAAACCACTGTTTCCCAACACCCCTGAAAAATGCATTTTAACCGGTGACCACGCAACCCGATAGCCTTCAATTTCTTTATACCGGTGACTCGTAATATTACCACCCATAAACGTGCCATCCGTCAAATACGCATCGCTCGACTTAATATTTGGTGATAGGACTGTTTCTAAGTCCATCGTTAAATTCATCGTCGACAGCGACGCCTTACTTGCCAGGCGTTGTGAAAAAACATAACCGCCCACGATGACCCCGATACTCACCGCAATCGCGATAAAAATCGTCACTAACCAGCGCCGAAATTTGACGCGCCGTGCGAGTTTTTTAAAATCAACTTCATCATTCATATTGGTTACCCCTCATCATCTTTTCCAATTTTCGTTGCACCCGTTGTAACCGCATCTTAGCCGCTGCCGGTCGAATTTTCAGCGCTTGAGCGACTTGTTTAATCGACCAAGACTCTTCGTAGCGCCAAATCAACAACTGACGTTCAGCAGCCGATAACCGTTTTAACGCGTGCTCCAGTTCGTCATCTAAGTCTGGTGGCATACTGGCCATTTCCGCGCGCGGGACGAGATAAGTCGTCACAATTTTTTGATACCGCTGTTGGCGTCGATACTGATCTAGATACGTCGACCACGCGACCCGATATAAATACGGCCGTAATTTATCCGGTGGCAAAACGAGTTGCATCTCTAATACTTTGACAAACACATCTTGAACAATGTCAGCCGCCACGTCTGACGGCGCACCCCGACTAATTAAATAGCGCTGCAGCTCAGTCGCTAATTGCGCCAAGATGGTTTCATACCCCTTTAATTGCATGCCTACCTCCTCCCACTTAGATAACGAACGAATTCCCCAAAGGTAACGCCTTAATTTATTTTAACGAAAAATCGGGCCGCCGTCTGTCCGGTTGGCTGCACAACAAAAAAGATTCCCGCATAACCATCTCGGCTTATTCGGGAACCTTGCTTTTATTCTTATTCGTAAACGACTAATTACGTTACAGCTGCGTCGGAAACTTCAAAATAACCGCCGGATGCTTTAATTCATCACACGCTGGTTGGTCGAGTAACTCCTCTTCTTCTTCACCGGCATAGCCTTGCGCCAGTAGCGTGCCATTGACGCCTTGTTGCCACTGGAGCGCGACGGCTTGGACGACACTCATTAACCCGCCGGCGGCTAAATCAACGCCAAATTGGCTGAAATTAGGGTGTAACGTCGTGGCCGGGGGCGTTTGTTGTGACCCCCGCGCTATTTCTAAATCGCTAATCGTCACTTGGATCTCAGTAATCGGTTGAAAAGCCGACCCGAGCAGATTCGTTAACAAGCCATCGTATAAGCGTAAAACGCCGCCTTCCGTGGGGTGCCAAATGGGCAATTGACCGGCTAACCAGTTGAGCCCAAACGTTAGGGCCACTTGGTCACGACTAATATCGACTTCAATCGGGACTACCGCTAGATTGGCGGCCGCTTGTTTAATGGCCGCCGCATGTTGTTCGCCATGATTAACGGCACAAAAGACCGTGAAGCGTGGAAAAGCACTAATCATGGGCTGTGCCGGCGTTGACAACCGTTGCAACGTGGTGCTGGCCGCCATTACCGCATTCAAACCAAGTTGGTACCACCGTTCATATTGAACCCGTTCAGTTGGTAAAGCAGGAACCATAGATTGTTTCATCTTCGCGACCTCCCATCGTTGCCTGACTGGTGACTTAATTATCGTTAGTGTACTCATCTATTTTGGCAGCGTAAAGACCTTTTGGGCAAAACATTACTTAATTTTGTCAAAAGATTCCTTTAGTAACGTTTCTAAATTGGAATCCTTCTAAAAAATGTGGTTTAATAAGAATGAATATTAGGTAAAAAGGAGGAACCGCGTCGTGGCAGAAGATATGTTAACGCAATCCATTCAACAATTAAAGAATCACAAAATCCGGGTAACCCCGCAGCGTCAGATCATTCTGACTTACCTCGTCACCCATCATAATCATCCTTCCGTTGAAACGATTTATCAGGATTTGGAAACACAACTGCCGAATTTGAGTTTGGCGACGGTTTACAACACCCTAAAATTGTTCGTCGATCTCGGAATCGTGATTGAATTACAAAACGGTGATGCCGGGACCCATTATGATTTCTTTGGGCGCCCCCATTACCATGTCGTTTGTGAAAACTGCGGTAAAATCACCGACGTGTTCGAACCAGATTTGAGCAGCGTCGAAGTCAAAGCCGCTGAAATTTCGGGTTATTTAGTGACTGGCCACAATATGGAAGTTTACGGGTTATGCCCGGATTGCCAAAAGGCTTTAGGCGTCACCCAGCCTTCGGATTTGAAACGGTTGAACTTGAATTTGTCACATTCTGAATAGCGAGGGATTCTCGGCGAACAGCGACCGAGCATCGCCTAGTTATCAAGATTGCGCGATGGTTTTTCCGCGTGATGTTGATAACGTAGCTAAGCGGAGGGCGTTGCCGAGAATACCACGTTTCAAACAACATCATTAATACTTAAACAGTACGGTTAAGGAGTCACCACAATTCTGCTAGTGGTGACTCCTTTTATTGTGTCGTAATTTAGTTGGAGGTCAGCAGCAATGGAAGTCGCCGTGCAAGTGGTGTTAATGGCGGTGGTTTTTCCGACATTTACAGCACCGACATCTTTGAAGGTTCTTGCTTAATATCGGTTATTACGGCTAGTTTTTGATTAGACTAACCACCGTTGAAAATATTCGATCACAATTTCATTATACTGACATTATTTTGAAACCGAGCTGAGATTAGCAGTTGGCTGACCGTAATGGAATCGTCCTGAAAGTGGCGTTAA
>NZ_AYGX02000146.1:23312-47494 GCF_000498955.2 Lactiplantibacillus fabifermentans DSM 21115
CCCACGGACGTCTTTTGAGACTTGGGTTTCAGGCTCAAAAGCGAGGTTCAAGACCGCTTCTCAGGCTTGGACCGGTCCCAGGACGATGGAATTACGGTCAGCCAACTGCGGCAATAACCAACTTCAAAGTGAAGTTCGAGACCGCTTCTCAGGCTCGACCTGGTCGCCACGGATGTGCTTGCATCAAGCTCGCGTAGTGCACCAATTCCGCAAATGCCGCTTGCAAACGGGTCGCAAAGTGGTCGCGATTCGGCGCCGCGGGCAATAACTGGCCGTTAACGTCAAAATCTTGGTCGGCTTCCCACAATAATACCGGCGTCGGTAACACCATCATCTTCAGCATTTGTAAAATTCCGACTAGCGAACTAGCGGCTAACATGCCACCATCCGTATAGTGTGAATACGTGACGATTTGGACCGGCTTATGGTCGACTTCTGGACCGACAAAATCAAGCGCGTTTTTTAAGCTACCGGTAATCGCATGGTCATACTCGGGACTCAAAATCAGGTATCCGGCTTGCGCTGAAAGCACATCTAACCACTGTTGTTCCACCGAATCCAAGTGTTGAATTGGCTGTGACAACGGCGTTTCTTCGTGGTCATAAAACGGTAACGGATAATCATGTAAATCAATAAACGTTAATTCAACATCGGTAGCGGACAGCGTTGCTTGCAAATACTTAAAGATGCGCGCCCCTAACGAATTCGTCCGCGTTGTTCCTAAGATAATACCAATTTTAGTTGTCATGGTAACAACCTCCTAAAAAGTTCTCACCATCATTTTATCACTTTAATATATTGAAAAGTAATCATAAATTATATATTAAATCATTTTGCCGTACTGAGAATCCTAAATGAGGCATCGTTAGCCCGTAATAGTGCTTAATCTGACAGCCGCGGACTAGCATCCCATTTCGAATCGCCACGTTCATTGAAGCGTAATTATTGTCGCGAATAATCGACCAAACTTCCGGCACCTTTAACGTCTCAAAAGCATACTTCTTAGCGCCCTGTGCCGCTTCAATTGCATAGCCTTGATGCCAATTTTCCCGGGGTAATAAGTACCCAATTTCGACCACCGGCTGGTCGGCGAATTGTTGCCAAGTTAAGCCACATTGGCCAATGAACCGACCGTCGTCGCGACTAATTAAGGCCCACAGTCCAAAACCATCCACTTGATAACGGCGTTGTTGATTCGCCAACCAGGCCTGAACTTCCGCCTCGCTAAAACCATGCGCATAGGCGGTCATAGTCGTTGCATCCATCAGAGTCGTTCGTAAATCAGGTAAGTCGGCCGCCGTTAAGGGGCGCGCCAACAAACGCTTGGTTTGATAAATCATCAATATTTCCTCCAGTCAAAAAAGGTCGCCGCCTGCGCGTCGACCAACTAGTTTATTCTCTTGACTGTCCAAATGCAAAATAGAGCCACGGCCCGATTGGTTGAACAAAGGCTAGTAGTAACCAGCCGATTTTGTGCCCCCGCCGCACGGATTTCGCCCGAATAATATCGGCAATCACAATACTGGTTGCGGCAAATTCAAAGGCGGCAAACGGTGCAATGCGTTGCCGAACATGTTTGGACAACTGTTTATGGTTCTGATGGTGCCCCTGACAATGTTTAAACATAATCAACGCCCCCTATTACTTTTGCCACCATTATACGCTGTTCGGCATGTAAACGCTATCTTAACTAGTAGCCACGTGGTCGCTTCGTCAAAAACTTGGTTGATGGAATTTGCAGCGCCCCAATCACATCAGGTTGTTGTAGGAGCTGGCGAATCGTTACCCCGACTTGACCCCGATCAATTGTAATTATTTGATAGCTACTACTTTCGCGAATCTCGTGTAATTGTGGGTCCGTACAGTCAATGTCATAAGCAGCCGAACCAGCGACCACGTTTAAAATATTATCACCAATCAAATAACTCGTCGGAAAATGCACGTGGCCACTAAAGACCCCGCCAATATTATGGCCGCGTAAAACCGATAGGACTTCCGCCGTATTTTGCAAAATCGCATAATGCATATTGCTCATAGTAGGGCCGTCCAACGGGTGATGCAAGAACAAGAAGGCCCGTTTGGTCGGCGCTTTTCGTAAGTGCTTCCCTAGCCACTGCAACTGATCAACGGATAACCAACCGGCTTCATAACCAGCAACTTTGGAATCCAAAAAATAAAAATCATTATTGCCCATCCGCATGCGATTCACATAATAAGGACCAGGATTGGCGGGCAAATACCCTTCATAAAAAGCCGCCCGGTCATCGTGATTACCTAAAATTACTTGCACATGACAATTGAATTCATCTTTCATCATATGAACGACGCCATGCAAACGTTGATAATCATCTGCGCAACCATCATGTATCAAATCACCAGACAGCACGATTAAGTCCGGCTGATATGGTAACGTCCGAATATCTTGGATAATGGCCGTCAATTTGGTCCAAGGATCAATAGTTTGTTGGTGAACCGGCACTTGACCATGCGGTGTCAAATGCGGATCAGAAATCTGAATAATATGCAACCGTTGCACCCTAATCACTTCTTCATCTTAGTATTCACCAAATGGCTAAATTTAGCATACCCGTCGGACGTAAATTTTCACCAACTTATCATGTAAAATAAATGTAAACATGATTCTCGTAGTGATTTTCTGCCGACTGGATTATGATAGGGGTACTAAGTTAATAAGCGAGGAATTGATTTGAAAAATATTTTAGCTGGACCACGGGTGGCCTTAGCGGTACCGCAACCCGAAGATTTCGATGAAATGAGCGACTGGTACACCGATGGCGACTTTGTCCGCAAGATGGACACCGTGGCGGCCCGTCCAATGAGTGGCCAAGAACTTGAACAAACGTATCAAAATATCGATCGTAATACTGAATACTATTTTCACGTCCACAATATCGAAGATGACCGCCTAATTGGATTTGTCACGTTATTTGATATTGAATGGAATAACCAAATCGGCCGTTTAGCGATTGCGATTGGGGATCCCGACGACCGCGGTCAAGGTTTCGGCACGGAAGCCTTAAATTTGATATTAAATTATGGTTTTCATGAGTTAAACTTATACAAAATCTGTTTGGACGTCATCGCAACAAACCAATCAGCCATCGCCGTTTATCAAAATAGCGGCTTCGAATTTGAGGGTACCAATAAGCGTGCAGTCAAGCGTGACGGGCATCGCTACGATTTATATCACATGGGCTTATTCGCCGAAGATTTTCAACCCCGGGTTAATTTTAATTAATCAATCAGCTCAATTAGTTGCAGCCGATAGCGTTTGCAATTATAATAGTCGCAGATTGATAGAAAGTGACAAACGGCCTATCAATCCTTAATATTCTTTAGTTTTTAGATTATTCGTGGCGTTGCTGCCATAACGCTACAGAATAATCACTTTCATTCATAGACTCCCCCAAGTCTAATGAATGGGGTTCATCAAAGCCCCCACTTTGATGTTTCCTACTCCTTGACCACTGCATCGGATGATGTGGTGGCTTTTTATTTACAGAGTGTAATCCCCAACGGGTTGCGTCCGAGCATTGCCTAGCCTAACTCGCTGACCGTGGCGGTTTTTGCCACGGTCGGTGAGTTAGGCGTAGCAAGCGGAGGACGCAGTTGGGAATTACACGTTTCGGCCATATCGCTAGGAAGCGGACCACAAAAAACGCAACAGCCGCTAACCATCATTAAAAATTACATATTGCACATCGCTGAAAAAACTAACAACATCCACATCAAACGCGATTAATCCCAAGTATTGCCGCCCAAAAGCATTTATAAATTTAATAATTGTGGTAACCTTCTAATCACAACCACTTAAATCGGGAGGTCACACACCATGCAAACAGAACAGTTGTTAGCCCAATTAAAAACAGCTATCCCAGAACTACTAGGCGCCAATTTAGTCGGCATTTATTTACATGGTTCTTATGTACTCGGCGGTTACAACGAAGCCGTTAGTGACTTGGATTATTTAATCGTGGTCAAAAAGCCGCTATCACCATCAATAAAACAACAACTAATGACGATTACGCTAACACAACTCTGGCCCCTAGCACCTGCTAAGGGCCTAGAATTCCACGTCCTAACGCTGGCCGCAACCCAAAATTTTCAGCAACCGTTGCCCTTCGACTTTCATTTTTCAAAGTATCATTATCAACACTATTTAGATAACCCACACCGTTATATTGTCACGATGCATGGGAGCGACCCTGACTTAGCAGCCCATTTGATGATTTTGCAAACTGCTGGCAAAGTTTTGTGGGGGCCTGCAATTGCCACCGTCTTTGCACCCGTACCAGCAACGGCGTATTGGGATAGTGTTAAATTCGATATTGCCGCTGCCCCGACCCAAATTACGCTTGACCCAATGTACACCATTCTAAATTTATGTCGCGCGTTAGCTTATCGGGAAGCACATTTGATTTTATCCAAACAAGCTGGCGGAAAATGGGGACTTAAACAGCTCCCACGGCAATATTGGCCACTGCTACGCCAAGCCTTGCGTGACTATCAAAATCAGCCTGGAATCGCGTGCTATCCGGATCAGGCTTTGCATGATTTTGCGACAATGATGCTCACTCGACTCAAGATTTAATCCTCATTAAAATGGCAGTGAAACGATGACTTTGACTGCCATTTTTTGGACACAAAAAAGGTGTTCAGTCTCCCAACTAAACACCGCCCTAAATATATAACTCCCATTTCCGATAACTAACCCCGACTGGTCACCCATCTACTACCCCTAGTAGCTGGTCCACCACCCAACATTAATTATCCACCTAATCCTCTTCAATTTCCACTACATCTTGACTGCGACGATCAATGACCCATTCTTTAACTTGGACTAATACCCAGGCAATCCCGGCCGTAAAGAGGAGTAACATCAAGGTTGACACGACGACCACTAAAATAATTTGCACTCCTTCTGCTTTTAAAACATCTAATTTAGTGACTAACGCCACGCCCGAAGGAATAAAAATCAAACTAATAATCTGAACGAAGAAGTTGCTAACACCTTCCACTTGCTCCAACTTGACCACTTTAAACGTCAACAACAAGTACAGTAAAATCATCCCAATCAAAGCTGGCGGCATCGGGAACCCCGGCCAAATCTGATTCACTAACTCGGATAACAAACTAGCTACTAATAAAATCACACCATAAATCATAATCTGTTTAATAAATGCGGCTTTTTTCATGCGGACCTCCTATCCTAATCCTACGAGACTGGCAAAACTTGGGACCATGAAGTTCACTAAAATCCCAGCGACCACGAAGGCAATCGCGCCAGTGGCTCCAGCGGCTTCACTAACTTCAATCGCTTTAGTGGCCCCAACGGCGTTACCAGCAATCCCGAAGCCTAAACCGGCGCCTAGAGGATTTTTGTGTAACTTGAACCAGCGAATAAAGTGATCGCCTAACGCATAAATTAAGACGGAGTTCAAAATAACCGCAAAGGCGGCAATCGCCGTATCACCACCAACTGATTCCGCCACTGGTAAGGCAATCGCGGTCGTCGCTGCTTGCACTAACATCGCGCCTAACGCTTCGTCGGTCAGACCCATCATTTGCGAAATCCCATAAATACCAAAGAGTGACAATAACAAGCCTAAAAACAGTGCGACTAGGATGACGTCCCAATGCTTTTTAAAAATGTCATTGCGTTTGTACAGCGGGACCGCAAACGAGACGGTGGCCGGTGCGACAAACCAGAACAACCAATCGCCACCAACTTGGTAGGCGTCATAAACTTTTTGGACGGGCGCTTTGAGAGCGGACGCAATCAATACCAATAAACCAATGCCGAGCAACATTCCGAAAAATAATGGCTGGAATAATACAAAGCGATTCGTCTTGTGATACAAATACTCGCCAATCCCATAGACTAGTACGGTCAGCCCGATACCAAAGAACGGATTATTGAGAAGAAATGCCAAAAAATTTCCTACTTTCTTTTAATTGTCGAGAGTTACAAAAAAGGCGCCCCATCCGGGTCTAGTCATCATTAAAAATGGTGGTTAGGCTCAGAACAGTGCGCCAACACGGCTCTAAAAATATTATGTCATAATTATAGCATGGCTAAGTTTTTTTTGATAGTATATAGACTCGTGCGCTTTTAATCGACGGTGTAAAACATCAATGCATAGGCGCCCACACCCGTGTGCGTCGCAATGCCCGCACCGGTTCGATCAACCACCACATCACAATGCGGCACCACTTTACTCAACAATTCTGCCGGTGCTTTGGCAACTTGTTCATCGCCAACATACGAAATCCCGGCCGCTTCCACACGGGTCGCATCGGTCAATTCCGTTAAGATTTTTTCTTGGGCTTTAATCAACGCTTTTTTACCGCGGCCCCGCGTATACAGTTTTAACTTACCATCCACGAGTTCAAAAACAAATTTCAGTTTAATCAAGTTGGTCACGACGCCCGCAATCTTAGGCACCCGTCCACCTTTAACCAAATTGTCCAAATTATCCACAAATAAATAAACATGCGTGCTCTGCCGAATAATCGCAATCTTCGCTAAGATGGCTGGCAAATCAGCCCCCGCACGCGCCATCCGGGCTGCCGTCAATACTTGAAAGGCCATCCCGCGGTCCGCAGATTGCGTATCAACAACGGTCACCTTACCATCCGCCAATTCAGCGGCTTGGCGGGCAGCATTCACAGTTCCACTGAGCGATTCCGTCATATGCAACGACAAAACTTCACTGCCATCATCGGTCAAATTATTATAGTAGGCGACAAATTCACCAATCGGTGGTTGACTGGTTGTGGGCAGCTGTTCACTGGCCGCCATCTTTTCATCAAATTCCGCCCGCGAAATGGACGTATCGGCGACTAACTCACCACCGAATCCCACTAGCAACGGCACAATGTTAATATCATATTCTTCTTGTTCCGCGGCAGTTAGTTGGACCGAGGAATCGGTGACGATTTTAATAGTCATAGCAAATCACGCTTTCGATTTATTTGTTGGCAATTATAGCATGGCTGACAATCGGCAGGGCTTTAAAGCCCGCTACGACAACGTTCATCAATTTTAACTAACTAACTTTCAGGTCTCGCATATTATAAACTTTGTAAAAATGAGCGCTTAATAGTTAATTATTCAAATCGAAATCACGGTTTTTACCATAAGCGCGTCATAATTTCTTCACGGACCCCAGTTATACTGTGTTCATAGTCATTAAGGAACTCCCCATTCCTTAATAACCACCCTAACTTAAAAAATAATTCACTTACCCTCCCCATGTAAATGAATTGATGTGTGTGTAACACCCCTAATTTAATATTTCTTCCCTTTTCTACCATACTTCCCCGGTATGGTAGTTTTTTTAGAGCGCAACCAGCCACGGGTTGCGTCTGAGCAGGCCTAACCTAACGTCAGTATCGAAGTGGGCTATGCTTCGGTACTGACGTTAGGTGTAGCCAGCGGAGGACGCAGTGGCTGGTTGCGCGTTTCGGCAATATAAATAAGGCCACCAATTGCAACACCCCAAATATAACTAAATTCGCCAAACCGAATTATTCAAACTCATATCACCCTTTTAGCCCAACAACCGTCACAATTTCTTCAAGCCGCGCCGTTATACTGTGTTCATAGTCATTAAGGAACCCCCTATTCCTTAATAACCACCCTAACTTAAAACATTCATTACTTCCTCCCCAAAAGTAAATGAATCTATGTGTGTGTAACACCCTAAATATATATTTCTTCCCTTTTCCACCATACTTCCCCGGTATGGTGGTTTTTATTTAGAGTGCTAAGGGCCACGGGTTGCGTCTGAGCAGGCCTAACCTAACGTCAGTATCGAAGTGGGTTTTGCTTCGGTGCTGACGTTAGGTGTAGCCAGCGGAGGACGCAGTGGCACTTAGCACGTTTCAGCAGCAGAGCGCAACCAGCCACGGGTTGCTCCTGAGCATTGCCTAGCCTAAGCTGATGACCTTGGCGGGCTTGGCTAAGATCATCAGCTTAGGCGTAGCAAGCGGAAGGAGCAGTGGCTGGTTGCGCGTTTCGACAATATAAATAAGGACGCCATCAGCAAAAAAATCCCTAACGCACCAAACTAGCAAAAAAACATCAATACAACCCCGAAAACGAATTATTCAAAATGACATCAATTTTTTAACCCCATTGGCATCACACTTTCTTCACCAGCGCCCGTTATACTGTGTTCATAGTCATTAAGGAACTCCCCATTCCTTAATAACCACCCTAACTTAAAATAATTCATTCCTCCCCCAAGTAATGAATCTATGTGTGTGTAACACCCTAAATATATTTCTTCCCTTTTCCACCATACTTCCCCGGTATGGTGTTTTTTTTTAGAGCGCAACCAGCCACGGGTTGCCACCGAGCATTGCCTAGCCCAAGCCGATGACCTTGGCGGGCTTTGCCAAGATCATCGGCTTAGGCGTAGCAAGCGCAGGGGGCAGTGGCTGGTTGCGCGTTTCGGCTATATAAATCAGGACGTCATCAGCAAAAATTAAAAGACCCACTACTTATCAAAAGCCCCAGTACAACCCAGAAAATGAATTATTCGCAATCACATCACTCTTTTAGCCCCATAAGCGTCACACTTTCTTCACGAGCCCCCGTTATACTGTGTTCATAGTCATTAAGGAACTCCCCATTCCTTAATAACCACCCTAACTTTAAAAATATATTTATTACCCCCCCTAAGTAATAAATAAATGTGTGTGTAACACCCCTAATTTAATATTTCTTCCCTTTTCCACCATACTTCCCCGGTATGGTGGTTTTTTTAGAGTGCGAAGTGCCACGGTTGCGTCTGATCCGGCCCAGCCTAACGTCAGCAGCGGAGGACCTTGGTGGGTTTTGCCAAGATCATCGGCTTAGGCGTAGCAAGCGCAAGAAGCAGTGGTTGGTTGCGCGTTTCGACTATATAAATGAGGACGTCATCGGCAAAAAACAATAATATTTATCCCCACACTCCCTACCAGACAATCCCAGTACAAAAAATTCCCCAAATCTGATAGAATACCCCTTAACAAACTAACTTTAAGGAGGCTCCCATTTGTTCTATTCATTCTTCGATCCAACTTACATCTTAGTCATCATCGGCCTACTGATTTCAATGGCCGCATCGGGTTACGTCAATCGGACGTTCCGTCACTATGACGAGTACCGCAGCCAATCCAACACGACCGGGACTGACGCCGCGCGGTTTATTTTAAATCAATCTGGTATTAATGATGTCGGCGTCCAAAAAATCAGTGGTGATTTAACGGATAACTACAATGGTCAAACTAAAATTTTGAGCTTGTCGACTTCAACCGCAGATTCGACTTCCGTAGCCGCGATTGGCGTGGCTGCCCATGAATGCGGGCATGCCGTTCAAGATCACGTCAACTATTGGCCAATGCGTGTGCGAACCGCTTTAGTACCAGTTGCCAATATTGGGTCGACGATTTCATTGCCGATTATCATTATTGGGGTTTTATTCAGTTACAACCAAGCCTTAATTCATTTGGGGATTGCGTTATTCTCATTAGCGTTACTATTCCAATTAGTCACGTTACCCGTCGAGTTCAACGCCTCGCGCCGCGCCTTACAAATTTTGTCAGATGGCCAAGTTTTGACCCGCGATGAAGTTCCAATGGTCCGTAAAGTCTTAGTTGCGGCCGCCTTAACGTATGTCGCCGCCGCTTTATCCACGTTCTTACAATTACTCCGATTAATTATTTTATTCGGCGGTAATCGTAACAATGACTAATAAAATTAGTTATTAAAAAGATTCCTAATACCAATTTAGTTAGGAATCTTTTTATTGAATCGGTTGATATTTTTACGTTTAAACAAACAAATATTGCTGATAACTCAATGATACCAAGCAATTGGCCGACCCACTCCTTATAGGTGTCATACACCTTTATAAATGCTTAGCGAATTCTTCACGACATTAAACCGGTTCGTTCACATATTCTTCACAGGCGCTCGGTATGATTACATCATAGCAATTGAGGTAAAACTCAAGCGCTATAACACAACCTAAAATTTTTCATTTACTCCTCCAAAGTAATGAAATTCATAGTGGCATGCGACTCCCCATCGCATGTCTACCCTACTCCTTTTTCCACCGTATTCCCCGATACGGTGGTTTTTTTGTAGAGCGTAACTGGCCACGGGTTGCTCCTGAGCATTGCCTAGCCTAAGCTGATGAACTTGGCGGTTTTTGCCGAGATCATTAGCTTAGGCGTAGCAAGCGCAGGGAGCAGTGGCTAGTTACGCGTTTCGACCAGCTAGGTAGAACCCGTAGCAAGCGGAAGCGGCAGTGGTGCTTGGCGCGTTTCGACTATTTAAATAAGGACGGCTCTAAAATCAAAAACTAAATCAGACCAACTAAAAAACATCTTCCAACACCCAAACAAACAGTTGATACTAAGCACTTTTCACTATAATCAACTAGTCATCATGTAACTAATCACTTGATAACCCACCCATTCCCAATTATTACAATTATTTTAAGACAAGGCATTATGCTTACCAATTAAAGGTGAAACCGTTATACTAATAACATGGTGACTGAATTTGTCACTCAATCACCAGAACCTTTTTCATTTACTCCTCCAAAGTTAATGAAAATTATTTCGCTGGGCACACCACCTAGCGAATTGAACTACTCCTTTTGCCGTCGCGATGAGCGATGGTTTTTTTGTAGAGCGAAACAGGTCACGGGTAGCTTTTGAGCATTGCCTAGTCCAACGGTAGTATCGAAGCGGTTTTTGCTTGGATACTATCGTTGGACGTAGCAAGCACAGAAAGCTGTGACCTGTTTCGCGTTTCGACACCACTGCCTAGTAATTCACTAGTATTAAATCCCTCTTAAGTAAAGAACAATCAGAAAGAAAAAGGCCACTTCATCTCTAAATTAAGTCAGCAAACAGAACCCAGAGATTGAAGCGGTCTTATAAGAAATATATTTTAACAAGTTTACAGTCAAATCTTGATTATTCCCCCAATTCATAGATGAAAAAAACTTGTCCGGGGATTAATGTCAGAAAAGTCAACCAGCTCAAAGTCCGTAGCGGTCAATGTCGTATGCGCCACAATATAGTCAGTCAGCGCCGGTTTAGTTAGTTCTGAACTAAACCGAAAACCAGTATTGCGATTGCCATAGGTCCGTAAATAAGTCGTCACTGGCCCTAATTGCCGGCGAAATTCTGATTCAGGCATTGACTGATTCAACTTAATTAGATACTCATTTGGTAATAATTTATCCAGATTCCATGCATTGTATTGGAAAAGCTTATTAGTCATAATGCACCTCACCTACTCCCTTTAAATCACCTATAAAATAGCGCGTGCCACGATAAATAGCAACCATAACCAACATAATTTGATGAATATTAGCGCCGCATAATTATCGACGTCAAACACCCCTCAAACTTGCATTCTCATTTTCAACGGGCGTATGATAACCATCGAGAGAATAGGAGTGATCAAATGAAAAAACGTGGGCTACTAGCAGCCGTGGGGGCACCCCTCGCGCTGTTTTCAGCAACCTTACTCGCTAGTGAGAAGTTGTATAACTTTGCGTTTAAACGGGTTGATTACATCCCCGAAACTTCCGCGGATAAACAAAAATATGCCGATGCGTATTACGCGTACGTCGCGTGGCTACATCGCCAGCCGGTGCAAAACTGGCAACTCAATATTAATGACGACGCCAATCGCTTAGTCGCCAAATACGTGCCTGCTAAAACGAATAGTCGGCGGACCGTTATTATTTCGCATGGCTATAAAGGTGACGGCGAAACAATGGCCAACTATGCTTATATGTTTAATAACATGGGTTATAACGTGTTATTACCAGATGACCGCGGCCACGGTAAGAGTGCCGGTCAATATATTAGTTTTGGCTGGCAAGACCGCCGCGACTATTTAGGCTGGATTGATGAAGTCCTCGGCCAAAACGGGACACAAAGTGAAATTATTTTATTCGGCGTTAGCATGGGCGGTGCCACGGTAGAAATGATGAGCGGTGAAAAATTGCCGCCCCAAGTCAAAGCTATCATTGCGGATTGTGGCTACACCAGCATCGAAGAAGAATTGGCCTACTTGCTCAAACGGCAATTCCATCTACCTAAATTTCCGTTCGTCCCGATTGTTAGTTTTATTAACCGCCATCGGATGGGCTACTTTTTAAGCGATGTGAGCTCTGTTGAACAATTACGGCACAATACCCGACCAATCTTTTTCATTCATGGTGAACAAGATGTCTACGTCCCCAGTTGGATGTTAAAGAAGAACTACCAAGCTGCTGGCGGACCAAAAGCAATGTGGCAAGTGCCCAATGCCACCCACGCAGAAAGTTTTTGGCTGGACCCGGCTGAATATCAAAAACACGTTAGTACCTTTTTGAAAACTTATTTACCAAAAGATTAGGTTACCAAAAAGCCATCCCAGAAAATTTTCTAGGATGGCTTTTTCAGGTTTCACTTTTAACGGACTAAAATTCGCGCTAACCGGTCCGCCATCTTCGTCAGATTTTCGGGACCTTGTTGCATCGCTTCCGCCAAAGTCGATACGTGGTCCACGATTGGCAATACGGCGGTAACCCCATGGTCGGCAAACGCTTGGTTTGAGCCCTTTTGGTTGCCGACTAACAAATAACAATTTTTATCATGTGCTTGCGCTAATTCACTAATCTGAATGGGCACTTTCCCCATAAAGCTTTGGTCATCGACTTGACCTTCGCCCGAAATCACGAAATCAACGTTAGCCACTTGCTGTTCTAAATGACTCAATTCGGCAATCAACTTAAACCCAGATTTCACCTCAGCACCTAAGAAGTAGCGCAATGCAAAACCAATGCCGCCCGCCGCGCCATCACCTAAATGATCACTCACTTGACCAGTGGCAACTTGCATATAATGTTGCATCGCGGCATCATAATCCGTGACCTGCTCAACAGGCAACCCTTTTTGCGGACCAAAAATGGCCGCCGCCCCGTCCGCACCGGTTAACGGATTAGTAACATCGGAAGCATTGACGAATTGGACGTGTTTTAACGCAGGCAAGACTTGGGTCGTATCAATGCGCACGACTCGACCTAAGTCACGTCCGACCATCGCTAACGGCTGCTCGTGGGCGTCTAGGAAACGATAGCCAAGCGCTCGCAAAATACCGGCACCCCCATCGACCGTCCCACTGCCGCCTAACCCAATAATGATTTTTGTTGCGCTACGTTCAATCGCCGCCTTAATTAACAAGCCAGTTCCGTACGTGTTCGTCTGTGCCGGTGTCTTATCGGCCGCAATAAACTGAATCCCTGAGGCGGCCGCCACTTCAATCACTGCCAACTTTTCGGTAGCAAAATAACCGTACGTTGCTTGAATGGCTTCCCCGGAAATATCCACGGTCGCAGCCGTCACCGCTTCCCCGCCCGGCTGATTGGCTAAAAAGGCGGCCACCGTCCCTTCACCCCCATCCGCAATCGCAATCTGACGACTACTAATGTCATGTTCGGCCAATTGATCCGCCACAATTTGATTAGCTTGAATACTCGTCATTGAATTTTTAAATGAATCAATCGCAATTAATGCTTCCATCGTCTTAACCTTCTTCGGTGTTTTCGTTAAGTTCAGTATAGCAATAATTGTATTTTGATAAATACATTAATCGACAAATCACTCATATCAAAAAAAGTATCGGCCAGCCGACCGATACTTTTTTGAATCTTTATTGCGGACCGTATGCCTGATTTAAGGCTTGCTCGATATCTGCTAAAACGGAAGTTGGATCTTCTAAGCCTAAATACATTCTAATATGTGATGCCGGCAAGCCTCGTTCTTGTAGATTAGCTAGATTATTGCCTTTATACGCCGGTAAGACTAGGCTTTCAAAACCGCCCCAACTTACCCCGACGGACATTACTTCTAACGCGTCGACAAATATATTCAATTTATCAAAATCATCATCAACCAAGTCAATCGCAAACAAGGAGCCATAGCCCGTTAAATACGTATCCGCCAATTCCCGTTGCTGCGCGTTGCCAACCACCAACTAAAAATCCTGAGAATAAGAACGGCGTTGCCCATGGTGCTTGCACATTAGTAAACATCGGCATAAAGCCAACCGACATTGAAAGATAAGCAATGCTTACCGATAATACCGGTGCCAACACGATTGGAATTAAAATCAACGGGTTAAAAATAACGGGTAATCCAAATATCAACGGTTCATTGATGTTGAAAAATGCGGGAATAAATGACACTTTAGTCATCGATTTCATGCGCGCAGAACGGCCAATAATAAACATCGAGATGGCCAAACCAATCGTACAGCCAGCCCCACCGATGGTCGCAAATTGATCTAACATTTGCACCGTTCCAAAGTTACCGGAATGCGTCGTTAATTTTCCTAAGGCTGACAATGATTGATTTTTATCAGCATTGGCGTACAAAATTGGATAAATCATTGAATTGATAACTGTTGGGTGAATCCCAAACCACCATAACAAACCATTCAAACCAGCCACCAAGATAATGGCAAATGGCGAACCAATGATGCCTTGTAGTGGCGCTTGGATAATGGTATAAATCAATTGTGGGAATGATCCAGCCGCGACAATTCCGACCCCATTAATAATCAGGGAAATACAGGCGATTAAGATACCCGGAATTAACGCACTGAAAGCTTTGCTAACCATCGTCGGCACACTTTCAGGCATTTTAATCATTAAGTTCTTGCGAATACAAAAACGGGTGATTTCCACCGATAAGATTGCCATAATAATTGCTGTAATAACGCCTTGAGTCCCAGTCCAAGTAAATGACAAGACATCTGGAATGACTTCGCCAGATTTGGCAGTCACCGTTTTTGGTAACACGATGACGTATGAGACAATCCCTAAAATCATCGATGTCAGTTTATCCATCTTATAGCTTTCGGCTAATTTATAAGACATCGTCCCGACAAACATGAGCCCCATCATATTGAAGGTTGCCCGATAAGCCGGTGAAATAAAGGTCGTCCAATCTTTACCAAAAATTGAAGCCATCATGTCGGCATAACCGGCAATTGGGAAGTCCGTAATTAACATAAAAATTGAACCAATAATTGTTAATGGCATAATTGCAAAAAATCCATTACGTAGTGCTTGGAAGTAGCGTAAGTTTGTAATCTTCGCTACTTTCGGAACCATGTAGCGTTCAACCCAACTCGTAACTTTATCCATGTGTTTCCCCTCCGCTTGCTTTTTTTATTATCATAGCGGCTGTCAAAATACATGTAAACGTTTTCAAAACAACTAGTAACTTTGTGCCGGACTTCTTGTTAAAAGACAGCTTAAAACTGGCACTAAGTTTCAGAAAGCGGTTAGTTAGATGAACTTAATCAATAAACTTAAACAACAGAATCTATTTAGTTACAATGAGCAGCTCATTGTTGACTACTTATTGGCGCACCCCGAGCGTAGCCTGAAAATGAGCATCTATGAATTGGCCACACAAACGCATTCGTCCACATCAACGATTGTCCGACTATGTAAACGTTGCGAGCTCAGCGGTTTTAAAGAATTTAAAATCGTCTTTGCACGTGACTTGGAGAACTATTACCAACAAGTTAAAAATATCGATGCCAATAATCCCTTCGATCAACAAGATACTGATTTAATGATTGCCAACAAAATTGCCAAATTGACTAGTGAAACTGTTATGACCACGCAGCGTTTATTGTCAGACCATAAACTAAAACACGCCACTGAAATGCTACTGGCTGCACAAAACATTTATGCAATTGGCGTTAGTGGTAACTTTATTCGGCTGCGTGATTTTCAATTGAAACTACTACGGATTGGCTATTGTATTCGGACCTTTGATCTACAAGCCGAACAATACTACTTAGCACTAAATTCACACCCTCAAGACATCGCCTTGATCGTTTCATACAGTGGCACCACTGCTGAAGTCGTTAACGATGCGAAAACCTTTTATCAAAATCACACACCGATTTTAGCCATTACGGGCGATGAACACAGTCCACTGGCTAAATACGCGACCGAATTATTACTACTCCCTACCCATGAACGCACGACTTATAAAGTTTCCAATTTTTCTTCGCAATTGGCTGTCGAATACTTATTGAACGTTTTATACTCGTGTATTTTCAATCGCAATTTTGAGAAAAACTATCTTAGTCAAAAGCCAACGCCAATTTCAAAATTTGACTTTTAGCTTTAAAATCATTATGGCAACGCGACTTATATCATAAATTTCATTAATAATCGCTATTAACCAGTAACCCTAACCACTAGATGGCATCAAAAATAGCGCCGCTACTTCTAAAATGTAGCGACGCTATTTGCGTTAACTGATCTCGAGTTCAATTAAAATCAAACCACCCGGAAGTCCGGCGGGCAGTGTGAACGTGTTGAAAGTTCTCTTAGCTGAGTGTTTTTCTCGGCTTAGAGAACCGGTATCTTTCAAGATTCGCGGGTTTGGCGGAGCTTGAAAGTGAGGTTGGTGACCGCTTTTTGGCACCGGCCGGTCGCAGCTCGAGAACGCTGCCTGCCGGACTGGCGGGTCAATCCACGAAACGTGTCAAGACACTTATTCTTCGTACAAATAACCCGCTAATCGTAATGATTTCTTAATCGCGACTAATTGTTCTGGGGTATCGTAAGCAATCGTATGCATGTGCAAGCCATCGGTTAATTCAGATAACAAATGACCTTGGTGTTGTTTGGCATGCGCTAAAAACAAATTAAGATCACCGACTGTGCCAATCTCGAGCGATCCGCGTAACTGCCCATACAACGGGTGTTCAATCATGACATCTTTAATAATCCCACCAGCCGCGATAATCCGTTGCATCTCATCTTGCGTATCACTGGGAAAATGCCGACAAACTAACACGGCAGTTGGTTGCGCCGTATTTTCATATTGATAGCCCCGCAAAGTTGCGACAATCGCGTCACCATTGGCTCGTAGCAATGAGATGTCCCCAACAATCGTTTGGCGACTAACGCCTAATTGGCGAGCTAAGCTGCTAGCACTGATTGGGTCAGTGTTAGCGGATAATTGTGCTTGGATTTGTGCGCGTCGTTGTGCTCCCGTCATATGTTCCGCTCCATTCCGTTTATGAATATGACTAGTTTACCAGAAATGGTTCGCGTTGGTAATTAGTTTCCCCTTTTCGTTCAATCAAATTTGTGCTACACTAATTGCAATTCTTATGGGGTGTCAAGACAGTTTGTTTTGTCAGAAAGGATACGATTATGCGGCAACTTTCGTTACTTACAGATTTATATGAATTTTCAATGGCCAACGGATTTCAACAAGAATTACCCGACACTTGGGGGACTTTCGATGTTTTCTTTCGGAAAGTACCGGACCATGGTAGTTTTGTTATCAGCGCCGGCTTACAGCAAGTTGTTGAAGCATTACAACAATTCACGTTCACGGCGGCAGACCTCACCTACTTTAAAAGTTTAGACTTGTGGGATGATGATTTTCTCGATTACTTAGCTAGCTTCCAAATGCAATGCAAGTTAACGGCCGTGCCTGAAGGGACACCGGTCTTTCCACGCGAACCGTTCTTAACGATTGAAGGACCGCTGGCGCAAGCCCAATTATTAGAAACGCTCATCTTAAATATCGTTAATCATCAATCCTTAATTGCGACTAAAGCCCGCCGGATGACTTATGCAGCTAATGGTCGGCCCATCATGGAATTTGGTGCTCGCCGCGCGCAAGGTCCTGATAGTGCTGTTTATGGTACCCGGGCCGCCATTATCGGTGGCGCCCTGAGTACCTCGAACGTCTTGGCCGCACAACAATTTGATATTCCCGTCGCAGGTACGATGGCCCACAGCTGGATTCAAGCTTTCGATGACGAATTGACCGCCTTTCGGACTTGGGCCAAACATTATCCAGACAACAGTGCGTTACTCGTTGACACGTATGATGTCTTGACTTCCGGAGTGCCCAACGCGATCACCGTCTTTCAAGAATTACGGGCACAAGGCCATGAACCGGTGGGAATTCGAATTGATTCAGGTGACGTAGCCGCTTTGACGACACAAGCGCGCGCCATGCTAGATGCCGCGGGCTTTCCTAACGCTAAAATTACGATTTCAAACGCCCTCGATGAAACGATTATCACGTCGTTATTGCATCAAGGCGCCCCAGTCGACAACTTCGGTATCGGTGAAAATCTAATCACGAGTGCCTCCGCTCCAGTTTTGAGCGGCGTTTATAAGCTCGCCGCCGTTGAACAAGACGGCCATTGTATTCCTAAAATTAAAATCAGTGCAAGTCGGGCCAAATTAACGATGCCCGGTAAAAAACAAGTCTATCGGCTCTACCGCCCAGGAACCAACGTGGCTTTTGCCGATCTAATTGCCTTACAAAACGAACCGGTCACCACATTGAAAGAACTGGCCGTCTATGACAGCAATCCCATCAACTTAAAGGCCCAACGCCCACTAACCGACTTTGAAGCCCGGCCCCTCTTAAAGGCCACCGACTTAAGTGCGAACGATTTTCCATCACTAGCAACGATTCGCAAGCACAGTCAAGCCCAACTAGAAACCTTACCCGCGCCAACGCAACGGTTAGTCAATCCGGATGAATACCCAGTTTACATGACTGCGGCTTTAGCCGAACTACAAGCCCAACTGGCGGCCGTGGACTAAATAAAATCCGATTCCACCCAAACATCAAAATACGGCATTTATCACTAAGCCGTACTTGATGTTTTTTTGCGAATCCACACTATCTATTCCGATACACCAACTGATTATTTACCTGACTAACTCACTCGATATTTTCACAACTAAACAAGCGGTGAATACAAGAAAACGGCGCGGCCACGAAAAATTCGTAGCTGCGCCGTTATGACTTTTAAAATCTATTAAGCAGTTGGCTGACCGTAATGGAATCGTCCTGAAAGTGGCGTTAACGGGCGTTTTTTGGCCGTTTACACCACGGACGTCTTTTGAGACTTGGGTTTCAGGCTCAAAAGCGAGGTCCAAGACCGCTTCTCAGGCTTGGACCGGTCCCAGGACGATGGAATTACGGTCAGCCAACTGCGACAATCAATATCAAACTTTAGTCATCTAACCCCAAGCGTTCGAAGATATCGTCAACGTGGCGTAAATGATAGTGGTAATCAAAGGCATCATCAATGGCCGCTTGGTCCAAGTGTTGCCGGATTTCGGCGTTACCTTCAACTAATGGCTTGAATTGCAAATGTTCGTCCCATGACTTGGCCGTCAATGGTTGCACTAAGTCGTAGGCATTTTCCCGCGACATCCCGGTGTCGATTAACTTCAATAAGACGCGTTGGCTATAAATCAAGCCGTAAGTGGCGTCCATATTTGATTTCATCCGATCTGGGAAGACCGTTAACGTCCCGATAATCTTGTTGATGCGCGTTAAGATATAGTCCGTCAAAATCGTGGTATCAGGTAAGATAATCCGTTCAGCAGATGAATGCGAAATATCGCGTTCATGCCACAATGGCACATCTTCATACGCGGTCATCATATGTCCCCGAATAACTCGTGCCAGCCCCGTCACATTTTCAGAACCGATGGGATTCCGTTTATGTGGCATCGCTGATGACCCCTTTTGACCTTTATTAAAGAATTCTTCCACTTCATGGGTTTCCGACTTTTGTAATCCCCGAATTTCAGTGGCAAAAACTTCCACACTCGTGGCGATTAACGCCAAGGTGGCAATATATTCCGCATGTAAATCCCGTGGTAACACTTGCGTTGAGATTTCTTGAGCGCGAATTCCTAATTTGTCACAAACAAATTGTTCCACAAATGGTGGAATGTTCGCAAAAGTCCCAACGGCCCCACTAATTTTACCCGCTTCAACGCCAGCAGCGGCGTGTTCGAAACGTTCAATATCGCGGTTAATTTCCGAATACCAACGAGCGAGCTTCAACCCAAACGTCGTTGGTTCGGCATGAACACCATGGGTCCGGCCCATTTCAACGGTGTACTTATATTTTTTAGCTTGTGCAGCTAACGTTGCTCGTAAATCTTGTAAATCTTGACGAATAATGGCATTGGCTTGTTTTAAGCGGTAGCCTTGCGCGGTATCTACCACGTCGGTACTCGTTAAACCATAGTGGACCCATTTCCGTTCGTCACCGAGTGATTCGGAAACGTCGCGCGTAAAGGCGACCACATCATGGTGGGTTACAGCTTCAATTTCCGCAATCCGGTCAACATCAAATTTAGCATTATCACGGATCTTCGCGACATCTTCAGCGGGGATCTTACCTAACTGCGCCCAGGCTTCATCGGCAGCAACTTCGACTTCCAACCAAGCTTGGTACTGGTTTTCAAGGGACCACACTTTGCCCATTTCGGGCCGCGTATAACGATCAATCATTGCTAATCCTCATTTCTATTTACTGATTTACTAACAAAACACGAACATTATTATAGCATAGTCGCTGTTTAATTAATAGTAACGAACGATGAAAAAGTAACGTTGTTTTTCATTCGTTTGCATATAAAAATCCTAATATCGCAATATTCAAGCGATAACCATGAACATTAAAGAAACCGTAAATTAAGAACATTCGGATTTAGCCTTGCACTCCCACGTAAAAATTGCTATACTCATTGCTGTTGGAGTGGTGAACATTCTGCCACTCATTGCTATTAATCATTCATAATTAAAATAATTTAATGAGGTGGAAAACATGGCATCAGTCGTAGTAGTAGGTAGCCAATGGGGCGATGAAGGTAAAGGAAAAATCACGGACTTTTTAAGTCAGGAAGCAGATGTGGTATCACGTTACCAAGGCGGCGATAACGCCGGCCACACCATCGTATTTAATGGTAAAACTTTCAAATTACGGCTGATTCCATCCGGGATTTTCTTCCATGATAAGATCAGCATCATCGGTAACGGGGTCGTTTTAAATCCGAAATCATTAGTTGAAGAACTACAATACTTACGTGATAACGGTGTTGAACCAGACAACTTACGAATTTCAAACCGGGCCCACATCATCTTGCCTTACCACATCGTTTTAGATGGTGCGCAAGAAAAAGCCAAAGCCGGTGGCAAGATTGGAACAACCAACAAAGGGATTGGCCCAGCTTACATGGATAAGGCCGAACGGATTGGGATTCGCGTGGCGGACTTATTAGACAAAGATACGTTTGCGGCCTTACTCAAACGAAACCTCGCAGAAAAGAACCAAATCATCACGAAATTATACGGTTTAGAACCCGTTAAGTTCGATGATATTTTCGAAGACTACTATAACTATGGTCAACAATTGAAGCCATTCGTCACCGATACTTCCGTTGTCATCAACGACGCCTTGGATGATGGCAAACGCGTACTCTTTGAAGGCGCGCAAGGTGTCATGTTAGATATCGACCAAGGGACTTACCCTTACGTCACTTCTTCTAACCCCGTCGCGGGGGGCGTCACGATTGGTAGTGGCGTTGGCCCTTCTAAGATTGACAACTGTGTCGGCGTCTTAAAGGCGTACACTTCCCGCGTTGGTGATGGGCCTTTCCCAACTGAATTATTTGACGAAGTTGGGAACTTCATTCGTGAAACTGCCCATGAATACGGGACCGTTACGAAACGGCCCCGGCGGATTGGTTGGTTTGACAGTGTCGTCTTACGCCATGCGAAACGCGTTTCTGGTTTGACCCATTTAAGTTTAAACTGTTTAGACGTTTTGACCGGTTTAAAGACGATCAAGATTTGTACCGCTTATGACTTAAACGGCAAGACCATCTATCATTACCCAGCCAGCTTGAAAGAACTCGAAGCTTGCAAGCCAATCTACGACGAATTACCAGGTTGGGATGAAGACATTACCGGCGTGAAGACGTTAGCTGAATTACCTGAAAATGCTCAAAACTACTTGAAGCGTATTGAAGAATTAGTCGGCGTCAAGATTGCGACCTTCTCAGTCGGTCCTGACCGCGACCAAACTAACGTTATTGACCACGACATCTGGGACTAAACGAAGGAGTTTTTGAACCATGGAAATTTTTGATTACGAAGATATTCAATTAATTCCGAATAAATGTGTCATTAACAGCCGTTCGGAAGCTGACACGACCGTGGAACTGGGCGGCCGGACTTTTAAAATTCCCGTTGTCCCCGCTAACATGGCGACTGTTATCAACGATGACTTAGCCAAATGGTTAGCTAGCAACAACTACTTCTACATCATGCACCGCTTCGCTCCCGAAAAACGGCGGGTCTTCATCGAAAGCATGCATGCGGATAACTTATTTGCCTCCATCTCGGTTGGGGTCAAAGCCAGTGAATACGACTTTATCGATGATTTAGCGGCGGCCAACGTGGTCCCTGAATATATCACAATTGATATCGCTCACGGCCATGCTGACAGCGTCATTGACATGATCAAGCACATCAAAGACGTCTTACCGGACAGCTTTGTGATTGCTGGTAACGTGGCGACCCCCGCGGCCGTCCGTGACTTAGAGAATGCGGGTGCTGATGCGACTAAAGTCGGGGTTGGCCCTGGTAAAGCTTGTATCACGAAGATTAAGACCGGTTTTGGGACCGGTGGTTGGCAATTAGCTGCCGTCCGCTGGTGTGCCAAAGCTGCCCGCAAACCAATCATCGCTGATGGTGGTGTGCGGACGAACGGTGATATCGCCAAATCAATTCGTTTTGGCGCCACGATGGTCATGATTGGCTCGATGTTAGCTGGGCATCAAGAATCACCCGGTAACATCATCAAGATTGACGGCAAAACTTACAAACAATATTATGGTTCCGCCAGCGAAACGCAAAAGGGCGAACATAAAAACGTTGAAGGTAAGCAAATGCTCGTCCCATATCGCGGGCACTTGGATGATACCTTAAATGAAATGCAAGAAGACTTACAATCCTCAATCTCATATGCGGGTGGTCGCGACCTCAAAGCGATTACTAAATGCGATTACGTGGTCGTTAAAAATTCCATTTATAACGGTGACTAATCATTTACTAAAAAGAATTTCGTCGAAAATGACGAAATTCTTTTTGTTTTTACCTGACGACTAGCAATGAAAGCGGTTATACTTAAGAAAACAACTAAGTGAGGTAAGCAGCATGGAACATAATCGGGTTTTACGTCTCGAGCACGGCATTAATTTTCGCGAACTGGGTGGTTACGCCACCACTAGCGGCCACACGTTGAAGTGGCAAAAATTATTGCGTTGCGGCGGGATGTCGTTATTGACCAACAACGATTTAGATTATTTAGACCGCTATGGCCTGCGTTACGACATCGACTTGCGGCAAGCGAGTGAAGCCGAGATGTCTCCAGACCGTTACCCGCTAACGACCAAATATATGAACACGTCAGTCTATCCATTTACGGACAATCGCCGTTTTGACCGCCGTTTAAAGCGACTCATCAAACGCGTTGTCATTGACGATAGTTTTAACGCGCAAACCTATGCCCAGATGGTCACGGACAGTCATCCAGTCAAAGTATGGCAAAATATGTTCGCCACCCTCCTCGCCAATGACCAGCCTGACCAGTCCGTATTATTCCATTGCGCAGCTGGCAAAGACCGGACTGGGGTGGCGGGTGCGTTAATTATGACCGCCCTTGACGTCCCGCGTGACACCATTCTCCAGGACTATTTACTAACCAACGCCGTCTTCATGGCAGCCGACTCGATGGATAACGCCTCAATTATTACCGAAGCCAACAACGGTGATCTAGCGAGCCACTTCAACGCCTCACTAGGCGTCGACGCCGACAACTTAAAGATGGTCTTCCGCGTCTTCGACGACCTCTACGGCGATGGCTTAGGCTACTTACGCGAAGTTTTAGGACTAACCGTTGCGGATATTAACGACTTGAAGAAATTGTATTTAGACTAAATATCCAATCAGTCGCTGCGAATGTTGGCCCTCCAGCCCGGCGACCAGTGTTCTCGAGCTGCGATCGGTTGGCGCCAAAAAGCGGTCACCAACCTCACTTTCAAGCCCCGCAAAACCCACGGATCTTGAAAGATGCCGGTTCTCTAAGCTGAGAAGCCCCCTCAGCTAAGAGAACTTTCAGCACGTTCACACGGACCGCCGGACTTCCGGGGTGCTTTGATTTCAATTGAACATATGGTAGATTGCAAATTTAATCCGAATTTTTGGACAAATTGTTCAGCATAACC
>NZ_AYGX02000014.1 GCF_000498955.2 Lactiplantibacillus fabifermentans DSM 21115
GGTTATGCTGAACAATTTGTCCAAAAATTCGGATTAAATTTGCAATCTACCATTTTGCTTATTTATTCGTTAATTTGCTAACTTTAGTCAAAGCTGGAATCAACCCTAAACTATCCAAAGTTTGGTTAGGCAAGACCACGGTGTTGGCAGTCCCGTCAGCCAAGGCTTTGACGGCTTCCGTGTTTTGGAAGATGAAGTAGTTTTCGGATGATTGGCTCAAAGCTTCGTTTAAGATGCGCGTCCGATAAGCGTCGGCGTCCGCTTCAGTTTGGATGGCCGTTGCTTTGGCTTTAGCACTGTTGACCAAGGCTTCGTTTTGCGCTTTGTTGGTCGCTAACAGCGCCTTGTTGTTGGCTTCGTTTTCCAAGGTAATCGACTTACTTTTACCTTCAGCGGTGGCAATCGTAGCGTCCCGTTCCCGGGTTGCTTGTAGCAACTTGTTCATCGAGGCTTGGATGTCCGCGGAAGGGTTCACGGAGTCGATATTGACCCGGTCGACGTTTAAACCGTAACCAGCCGTAACGGACGAAATTTCTTTGAACAACGCGGCGTTGATTTCTTGCGTCCCGTTCAAAACTTCGTTCAATTCTTTGTTCCCGATAATTCCCCGCAACGCGGCCCGCGTATCTTGAATCATACTACGGACGGAATCTTCGTTTTTAAAGACAAAATCTTCGATATTCGTCACGTGGTATTTCAAGGAAATCTTGACTGAAATTTCAGCGTTATCTTTGGTGATGACGACTTGTTGATTCAAGTCGACTGGTGTTTGGGCGGTGTTCACGGTGATGACGCGTGAAATAAATGGTTTAATAAAATGAATCCCGGAACTCAAGACCCGTTCAAACTTCCCAAACGTTAAAACGACCCCTTGATTCGGTTGGGTGATGATGCGAATCGATGCCATTAAGACAGCGATAATTAATAGAATAACAATGATGCCAATAATAAGTTTGACCATAGCCAATCAGTCCCCCTGGCGGTGAGGTGTCACAACTTTCACGGTCAAACCGTGCGCTGTGGCCGCGGTAACCTCCACTAGGTCCCCCGAATGTAACGAAGTTGTCGCGCGCAAATGATAAAAGATGCCATAAAATGAAACGCCGTCTAACAAGTCCCCCAACGTAATGGTGAACCGTTGGCCGATTAATCGATCATCTAAATAGCCTTCTGACATTATTGATCCCCACCTTTATTTGTGATGCTCTTATTATAAAGGCTTTTTCGTAAAAATAATAGTTCCATCACTGTTATGAAGCGGTATAATGAATTCGATAATTAAGGTTATCAACGAGTTAGGGGAAGCGGGGCGTTATTATGACAAAAGAAAATGATATCGTGATGGTCACTAAGCTGACTAATCAATTGAGCGTGGCCTATAAAGCGGCTGAAGACGCGGAGGACCAAGATTTACAAGCGCTGTTATTAAAAAATGCGACGGCTTTGAACAACGACCAACCGTATGTGGAGGTCGTCACTGCCTTGTCCCATGATGTTTCAGAATATTATATTAAGCATCATCACGTTTCTGACGAAGTGATGGCGATTTATCAAAGTATTCAGGCCGATGTTAAGGCTGGTAAGGTTGATGATAAAGCGCTGCGTCGATGGAATTTGGCGGTTGGGTTAGTTATGGCTCCAGTGATGTTTGGTGGTTGTTAATACGGATTGAATTGGAGACTTGCTGCGAGGCAGGTCTTTTTTTGTTGGCTGGGATTTGGGTCTACCGTGATTTATTAAACTTGCTGAAACGTGCAAAAGTCGGCAGCGGCTTCCGCTTAGCTACGCATAACGTAAAGGTCAGGGGCGATCGTTGGTCTAATGGAACTTACTAAACTTGCTGAAACGCGCCAAAATCAACTGCCCCCTCCGCTTGCTACGCCTATCGTAAAGGTCAAAGCCAAGACCGCTTCAACCTTCACGATAGGCTAGGCAATGCTCAGGGGCAACCCGTTTTGCTAGTTGGATTTGCTAAACTTGCTGAAACGCGCTAAGGCCAACTGCTCCTTCCGCTTGCTACGCCTAACGTAAAGGTCAAAGCAAAGAGCGCTTCAACCTTTACGTTAGGCTAGGCAATGCTCGGGAGGAAATCGTTGGTCTAGTTGGATTTGCTAAACTTGCTGAAACGCGCTAAGGCCAACAGCTCCTTCCGCTTGCTACGCCTATCGTAAAGGTCAAAGCCAAGACCGCTTCAACCTTCACGATAGGCTAGGCAATGCTCGGGAGCAACCCGTTGGCCTTAGCGCTCTGCACAAAAAAACCTTCGTACGGGAATACGAAGGTCAAAAGGAGTAGGTCATCATGCGATGGGGAGTCGCATGATGAGACTTAATGGACGTTTATTCATATAAGCGGGGGGACGTTCACATGCCGTCCATTAAGTTTGTCAAAGCTTACACTTTGACGGATTTCATTACTTTGGAGGAGTAAATGAAAAGAATGTTAATTGTTATAGTAGCAATCTTGGAGGGGAATCCTTAATTGCTATGAATAAAGAATAACAACCAATTGTGAAGAAAGTGTGTCGTTGATTTTTCTAATTTAAGAATAATTCATTAAAGAAAAGAATTTCTTGGCATTTATATATAGATAAATAAATACAATCATTGTTATGACGCGGATTCCCGCTACGAACGCGTGATTTGTAATTTGGCCGGATTGGCCGGTAAAATGTGGGAATTAGGCTGATTTTTTGATTTTTACCCATTTTCAAACCGCAAATCGGCGATTAAAATTGCGTAAGAATTTTTGTGAACGCTTACGTCAGCCTAGCATTTTAAAATAGAGCGTGTAAAATTAATAATGATAAACCGAATTCACAATTATAATTAATAGGAGTGTGTTTGCATGAACGAACAAGCTTGTACCACGATTTTAGTGGGTAAAAACGCCACGGTAGATGGCTCCACGATGATTGCCCGTAACGACGATACTTTTATGCCGATTACGCCACAAAAATTTATTGTCCATCCCGCCGTTCACGGCCGGCATGAAACGTTAACTTCCGGTAAAAACGGCTTTACTGCGCCATTACCTGAAGATGGTTATCGTTACCAAGCCGTTCCTAATATCGAAGTTGCCGCTAAGGGTGTCTTTGAAGAAAACGGCTTTAACGAAAAAAACGTTGGGGTGTCATCAACGGAAAGTGTTTATGGTAACGAACATACTTTGACGTTTGACCCCTTTGTTAAAAATGGGTTGGCGGAAGATTCATTACCAACGATGCTGACGCCATTTATTGACTCCGCTAAAGATGGGGTTAAATATTTAGGCCAATTAATTGCCAAATATGGTTCGCCAGAAGGTAACGGCGTGCTCTTTAATGATAAGAATGACGTTTGGTATATGGAAATCGTCACGGGTCATCATTGGGTTGCCCAACGGATTCCGGACGACGCTTATGCAGTTGCGGCTAACCAAGTGGCCATTCAATGGGTGGATTTCAATGATCCTGACAACTTTATGTGGTCTGAAGGGATTCAAGAATTCGTTGAAGAACATCATTTGAACCCTGACAAGGAAGGCTTCAACTTCCGCCATATCTTTGGGACGGACAACGAAAAAGACCGTCATTACAACACACCACGGGTTTGGTATGGTCAACATTACTTCAACCCCGAAATCGAACAAGACCCCCAATCAAGTGAATTACCATTCATTTGCCATGCGGCCAAAAAGATTTCGATTGCGGATGTGGAATATGTCTTAGGTTCACATTACAACGAAACGAAGTACGATCCATTCACTGATTCGCCAGAAGCAAAGAAATTCCGGCCAATCTCAATGAACCGGACGCAAAACTCACACGTTATGCAAATTCGTAATGACGTGCCAGAAGAACAAAGTGCCATTATGTGGATGACCTTTGGGGTACCTTCGTTTGCCCCATACTTGCCATTCCATGCTAATGTTTCTGAAACGGACCCAAGTTTTGCTAACACGCCATTAACTTACGACCGCAAGAGTGCTTACTGGCTTTACCGGACGTTATCAATGATTGTGGAATCCCATTATGCGGACTTCGTGCAAGAAGACATTGATTACTTGAAAGAATGCCGGATTGAATTAGCGCAATTTGTCGCTGAAACGGACGAAAAAGCGGCTAAATTATCCGGTGACGAATTGACGGCCTTCTTGACGGAACAAGACAAGCAAATGGTTGCGCAAATGCGCGATAAGGCAGAAGGCTTAATTGGGAGCTTGATTACCAAAGGCTTAACTTTATCGAAATTGACTTACAACGTCGACATTAACCTTTAAAGTTAACGTTTTCGCGGTAAGTGTGTATAATTAAGGTACCAATCCAAAGGAGTGATCTGATATGGATGAAAATGTCCTTTTTAATCCCGGTGATGCAATCTCTGAATCCCATGATTACAACGAAGCGTTACGTAGTGCCGACATTTACAATGCCCGCCAAGGACGCAAGCGCGGTATCTTAATTGCCAAGCCATTAGAAGAAGACCATGGCTATTCAGTTTTTTATGCGGATGATCTCATTTCGGCGGATGGTTCAAAACCGGACGCCCGGAAGTATCATGTGGAAAAACGGTTGCCCAAGAAATAGAGTGGTAGCAGTGGCGGTTAGTGACCGAGCATAGCCTAGTTAGGGACATTAGTCGGTGGTTTTTCTGACTGATGGCGCTAACGTAGCTAAGCGGAGGGCACTGCCACTGCTAGCACGTTTCGGCAACTTAGCCCAAGAAAACAAAACCCAAGCAGACGAGCAATCGAAAAATTGCCCGTCTGTTTTTTAATACAATAACGCACCAAAAAAGCCCGCCACTAAAAAATCAGTGACGGGCTTTAAGATTACAAGCTACCGTTATCTTTCAAGCGTTTTTCCAATAAGTAAGCATCCATATAACCAAATGATAATTCAACGACATCGTCTAATTCAATCAACGTCCCAACGCGATTGATTTGATTGTCATCTTCCACGTTATAAAAAATAAAGTGGCCGTTCGTGACGGGACCGGGATAGCCGGTCATCGCAGGTAACATTGGATTTTCAGTCGTTAAGTGGACTAAGGTATGGAAGTTATCGGCTTGTCGTAAGATGCTGTCAAACAAGTCCGTCGTGGCATCAAATAGCCGTTCGTCGTTTAAGACGGGTTGCACGTTTAATTCGTATTGGCGATTCAATTCGATAAAGCCGCGCATCGTTTGTAAATAGTCGGATTGGGTGCTGACCGACTCAATCAGTGACCGCCGGCAAAGCGTGTAGCCGCCGAATTGGCCGGTCATATCAATTAAGTTGATCAGGACACTGTCGGCGTTTAACGCGTTGACGAAGCCGACGAAAAACATGCCGGAACCATCGGCCGAGCGAATCGCGATTAATTCTTGATTCGCTTGGGCGTGGGTGAGGACGTCGTTAATGGCGGTCTTGCCGGTCGCTTTAATGTTATCAACGTGGCGATAATCAGTTTTGACAAAGGCGCTTTCGAGTAATAATTCGTTACCACGAAATTCAATAATATCGACCTGATCATAGGCCAAAGTTTGTTGGGTGTGGTGGCGATAATTAAATTTATCAAAGGCCTTGAACTCAAAATTAGTTTCAGCTAAGGTCTGCACTTGGCCTTCTAAGTAGTTGTCGTTGTTCGCTAAGACGAGCAACACGACTTGTTTAGTCGTCAACGCATTGGCCAAGATTTGTGACAATTCGGCGTGGGCCGCGTTGAAGTGCACCGGCGTCTGCGGTACGGTCGCTAAACCTTCCACATCGGCATTCTTAATGCGAAACGCCATGTTGTCCAAGTCTTCGCTCATCATTTCCACTTCATCGATGACCCGATAGCGCATAAAGACCGCGCCGTCTTGTAAACCAGCGTCGTCATAAGTATTCACGACGACGCCATCGGGTGCCAGACTGTCGATATAGCCAGTATAAACAACCTCACTATTGGCCTGGTACAAATTAATTAATTGCGTCTGTTGTTCTGCTAGTTGCAAATCTTCCATAATTGAACTCATCGTGTCTAACCCCCTTGCTGGTATTGTTTCATCATAGCACGTTTTACGCGCGAACCCTGGTCGAAAAGTCCGGTTTTTTCGGCCAATACCCGAATAGTCGTGCTTGCAATATATCTAAAAGATATATATACTAGGTGAGCATTAAAAATGTTAGGTGGGATTAAATGTACGAATTGTTTATTTTAGGTCAACTGATGGATCATCCGATGACGGGGTATCAGTTGCGCAAGGCGTTAGTGACGGTCGTTGGCCAAGAGCTAACGATTAGTTTCGGGGCCCTATATCCGTTATTGGATAAACTGGCGGCGGCCCAGGAATTGACGTTAGATTTTAAGGAAACGACCAACAAGCGGCCGCAAAAAGTTGCCACGATTACGCCGACGGGCCAAGCGCGGTTTCAACAACTGGTCTTAGCACCGGTGGCCTTGAATAAACAGACCCAGCTAACGATGCAGATGAAATTGAACTTTTTACATTTATTAACGTTGACCCAGCAAGTGACGGTGGTGCAAGACTTTTTAGCGTTTGCGACCGGGCAAGTCGAACGGCTCCAACAGCAACACGTTAAACTGGCCCATAACCCGCACATGTTAGCTGCCGATATTCGCGATGCGTTACTCGTCAACGAGCTGCAACTCGTGCGGGCGCAAAGCCAACAAGCTTGGGTCCAACAATTGTTACTTAGAATTCAAAAAAAGGAAGCAGATTAATGAAAACAACTTCGTTTGCGGCAGATCCGCAAATTCAAAAACATCGCTGGTGGATTTTAGTGGCGGTGTGTTTATTCACGTTTATGTCCACGTTAGACGGCAGTATCGTCAACATTGCTTTACCCGTCATGAGTAAAGATATGAATATTCCGATGAACCAAGCGGAATGGGTCGTCTCGATTTATTTGATTATTATCTGTGCGCTATTGTTATTATTCGGTAAATTAGGCGATGCCCATGGCAAAATTCGTATCTTTAAAATCGGCTCGGTGTTATTTACGATTGGGTCGTTACTATGTGGCTTCAATTCTGGTTTGACGATGTTACTCGTGGCCCGCGTGGTGCAAGCCGTCGGGGCCGCGATGACGATGAGTACGAACAACGGGATTATTACCGAAGTCTTTCCGTTCCAAGAACGCGGTCGAGCCTTAGGGATGATTGGGTCGTTCGTGGCGTTAGGGAGTATTGCGGGACCGGGGATTGGTGGCCTGATTTTGGCGCACTTGAGCTGGGGCTACATTTTCTGGATTAACGTGCCAGTCGGGATCTTGGCGATGATTTTAGGGCAAGTAATTTTGCCAAAAGACATCACGACTTCCAAACAACCAATTGATAAACCGGGCGCAGCGCTGTTTGCCTTAGTGATGGTCAGCTTATTTGCCGGCGTGTTCATCGGCCAAGAAGTCGGCTTTGCGAAACCGATGATTTTAGCCTTGTTTGCGGTGGCTATCGTGGCTGCGGGTATCTTCATTTACATTGAATTACGCACGGATAACCCCATCTTGGAGTTGAAACTGTTCAAAAATTCACGCTTCAGTATTAGTATTTTGTGCGCCTTCTTAATTTTTGTGGCAAACTTCTTCTTCAACGTCATCTCACCATTTTACTTGGAAAACGCGCGGGGGTTGGCCGCTAACTATGCCGGGTACGCGTTGATGACGTTCCCGATTGTGCAAGTCATTGTGGCGCCGATTGCCGGGACGATTTCTGATAAAATCGGGCCAGAACTGTTGACGTTTGTCGGCTTAGTTTTGATTTCCATTAGCCAGATTGGCTACATGTTCTCAACGCTGACGACGCCGCTATGGGTATTCATGTTCTTCATCGGCTTAGTTGGTTTCGGGAACGGGGTATTCCAAGCACCGAATAACTCGATTGTGATGAGTTCAGTGGAAGTCCAAGATTTAGGGGTCGCTGGCGGGATTAACGCTTTAGCCCGCGAACTCGGGATGATTATTGGGATTTCATTGGCCACGACCGTCTTATACGATGCGATGAGTCAAAATGCTGGTTACAAAGTCACGTCATACTTACCAGCTCATCCGGAAATCTTTATTGCCGGGATGCGAGTAGCCTTCATGGTGTCACTCGTCATTTGTTTAATTGCGACGGCCATCACCGGCGTCCGCTTATTGAAACGGAAACCGGCTTAAAAATTATGGTCGCGGTTTGCCGCTGCCGGTTGACCGTAATTCCATCCGCCGTGGGGACCGGTCCAAGCCTAAGAAGCGGTCTTGGACCTCGCTTTTGAGCCTAAAAAGCAAGTCTCAAAAGGCGTCCGTGGTGTAAACGGGATAAAAAACAATCCCGTTAACGCCACCCGCACGGCGGATTCCATTACGGTCAACCGGCAGCTAGCTTGTTTTTTGATAATAATGGTGCCACGCTGATTCAATTTGGTGGTCGGGACCATTCATGTTGGTTATTCTTTTTGTTCGTCATTTTGAAATGCGGTTAATTTACGATAATGGTAGATTGTAAAATTAATCCGAACGCTGTTCGGACAAAAAAGATCAGCTT
>NZ_AYGX02000147.1 GCF_000498955.2 Lactiplantibacillus fabifermentans DSM 21115
ACGCTATCCAGGCGTTGGTTAGTTTCCTCATTGGCTTGCAGTGCCAATCGTGCAATCTCTCTTGGTGATGTTGGTAGCGCAAACTGTTTCGGGTTAAAGTAGTTTTCTTCCAACTCATCAAACATGTCCCAAGCTTGATCAGTTCCAAGCATTTTTGAATGCCGGCTAGCACCACGCTTAGTCCAAAGAATTAGTGTTTTAGCATTCTTCCCAACAAGGTCGAAAATTTCGACTCTGTCTTTGAACTCTTTGAGGGTCTTCCCTGTTAATTGGTAAAAATGTTTTCCTTTAACAAATTTGCTACGATTATTGGCAAAATTTTGCTTAATACGCCGAGACGTTGTTCCATAAAATTCAGCTAACTGTTCAGTAGTCAAAATTAGATCTCCGTTAAATTTAACTTGTTGTACTTCTCGCATGTGGATCATTCCTTTCTTTCTGCGATATACTTAACTTATTTAGATGGAAGCGAGGTAAAAATTATTGGAAATTGGTACACTTGTCGCGTGGATAGCATTGGTGTTAACCATTAGTCAGATAGCATGTTCAATCTACAAAAGTAGAACTAATGCTGATTTTGATTTGCTATGCGCCTCATTTGTTAAAGACAAGGTAATCTTAAAAATGGTTGTAACTAATCATTCTTCTAATGCACTCGTGATTAACAGCTTTAGGCTTCGTTATGATGACCCAACAGTATTTGCAAACTACACCGTTAATGGCATTAGTTACAAAATCACGAAATCTGTTAGTTCTGACGTTCTACCCTTGAGTTTTGCACCATATCAATCAAAGCCAATATTTTTGGTATTGTGCAAAGAAACGATGTGGGATCATAACTGGGCACTAAACGCTGACAGTAAATATAAATTTATCATTTATGAAAACGGCAAACGCAAACCTATAAGTAAAACGTTGCCAATAACACAACGAGTAATATCGCTTGAAGAATTAAGAAAGCTTGAGACTGATCTGATATAGAATTGACGAATCCTTCAAAAAAATTTCCACGAAGTGTGAATCGACTACCTAATGGTGATCCGCAATGTTCACAATAATTCCAGCTTTCTTTGTTCTTGTAACCACAGTAAGGGCATTTAGTAAACATTATTATTTTGCATAATTTCATCTCGTATGGTTACGCCTTTCTTTCTGCGATTAATGTTAATTACCTTCGAAATTAAATGGTGTAATTTGATTCATGTGGATCATTCCTTTCTATGCTGGTTGCTTAACTGGAAACTTCGGTTTTTCCGAATTAGGAGACAAATAAATATCACTTACACTAATCCCAAGAGCACCAGCAATTAAGTCCAAGTTGTTGAAACTAGCTTTTCTGATTCCGTCAATGCTCCGTTCATAGTTGTTAATTGTTCGTTCAGTTAAGCCAGTTTCACTAGCTAACTCGTTGACTCTAATGTCCTTCAAAGCTCTCCATTGCCTTAAAGTGTATTTTTCCTTCTTGTAATCCATCGACTGTTCCTCCTTTCCATTGAGCATACTTAAATAATATGCTTCGGTTTTTCCGAAGTCAACACTTTATTTCGCTTTTACCGAAATTTTATTCAGAAATACGTTTCCGTTTTTCCGAATAAATGCTATACTAGTAATTGTTAAGGAGGGAATAATATGTTTTCTACCAATTTGAAATATTTACGCAAGTTACATGGACTAGATCAACAATCATTTGCAAAGAAAATAAACAGAAGTGTTTCTACTGTTAGTGAATGGGAATCTGGAAAATATACGCCTAAGGCTGGAATATTGGCTGATATTGCAAACATGTTTAATGTGAAGCTAGACGACATGATGAGCAAAGATCTTTCTATCATTAAGGAAGATATATTTGATAATACTATCTCAGTAATGAAACTGTTGAACCCTGATCGTCAGCAAAATGTTTACAACTACGCCGACAACCAACTGAGAGAACAAAATAATACCATTGTACGTATGCCACGAACGCAAATTAAGCTGCTCGGTGCTGTATCTGCCGGTACTGGTGAGGAATTGCAAGACGATACAACCGAAGTTGATTACACAGGCACTGTGCCTGAATATGACTACGCCCTACAAGTCAATGGTGATTCTATGGAGCCATTGTTTGCTGACCAGCAAATTATATTTGTTAAGTATTCAGAGGAAGCATTTAATGGTCAAATCGTTATAGCCTATGTTGATGGTAAGGCTTACGTTAAGAAGTATCATTGCAATGAAGCTAAGTGTGAACTGGTTAGCTTAAACAGCAAATACGACCCAATTGATGTTAGTGGCAACGAAAACTTTAAGATAAAGGGTGTAGTTGTACTTTAAGTCCCCTATGCGGGACTTTGCTTATGCTTCAAAAAGAACACATGTTCTACATATTTAGCGGTATTATACTTACATAAGACCAGATACGGATGTCGGTAAAAGCTGGGGAATTTGGAGGAATAACTATAATGGGACTACTAATAATGATCGTCATCTTTCTAGCACTATGGAAGATATTAGGAACACTAGGACACATCTTTTTACCAATATTGGCCGTGCTATTTATCCTGGCAACCTGGATTCCTTCACAAGCAATTGTTATGGTGATTTGGGTGCCAATTGCGATATTATATTTTATCGGCTTAGCCGGGTATAAACATGCTAAGTAGAACTAGTATAAATATATTTTAATCGGGGTAAAATCTATGGAATTGTATGTAGGAACGTACAGCACATACGTGTTCGACTTCAACATTGTAATTGGCATCATTTGCTTCATAGCGCTAGTCGTCATGTTAGTTTACTGGATCCACAAACGAAAGTAGCACTCTCACCCACTACCAGCCTAGCGGGCAACATGCGAGCGTAGTTCAACGGTAGAACAACAACAAAGTATTTACACATATAATTACCTCCAAAGTTGCTATGCAGGTTCGAATCCTGCCACTCGCGTTGCAAGAAAATACAAGGAAGTGTCAAAATTGCCAAATGAAGATTATGGTTTTGTATATGCTTTAGAAAATAAGTCTTTTCCTGGATATATAAAAGTTGGTCAAACTAAAAATTTAAAGCAACGGCTTTTGCAATTTAATAGCACGGGTATTCCAGATGGAAAACCTACTTTACTACTATTTGCTGCCTTTCTAAATAACTATAAGAAAGCAGAACGCATCTTGCATAGAGCCTTATCTGACAAACGCGAAAGTAGTTCCAAGGAATTTTTTAAAGCCACTTACAATCAAGTAAAAGCCGAATTTGAACTATTAATTTTTAATGATTCAAATGCAGAATTAATCCGACCAGAAAAATATAATTCACTAATCACTGGAAAAACGTATATTGTATCCAAACGCAGAATAGGTACAAGGCCAAACAGAAATTTCCAATACCTTAGTATTCCGGCCGGCGCACAACTAACATTTAAAGAAGACCCAAGTATAAAAGTTACTGTGATTGACAAGAAAAATCATGTCCTGTGTCGCTGTGGAAAAGAGCATACTTTGTCAAGAGCTGCTATTTGTTGCTATGACTTTTTTCATGATGTCCCTATCGAACAGCAAGGTAAAGATCGGAATGGATTTGCGTGGTTTAAATACGAAAATACTATCATTTCAGACATCAAGCCAATGGTTAATCAGGAATTAGAGTAGTAACAAAAAAGCACATCCCACCGGCCAAAGTTTGAGATGTGACTAATTACGAAAGAAGTTTTACATGTGGATCCTGAGCTATTAAAATCAGTTTCTGACTTTGTTCCTAATACAACTAAAGAACAATTGTTTAACCCAACTGCAAATGCCATAGGTCGTGGAGTTGGAGGAATATTTGCATGGATATTTCAAAAACCTATTAAGTACGGAATAATTAAAGAGAAGGAGTTTGCAGATCTGGTAGATTGCAAATTTAATCCGAATTTTTGGACAAATTGTTCAGCATAACCT
>NZ_AYGX02000148.1 GCF_000498955.2 Lactiplantibacillus fabifermentans DSM 21115
AGGTTATGCTGAACAATTTGTCCAAAAATTCGGATTAAATTTGCAATCTACCTAATGACTAGTATTTGTTTAAATCAACCACCAGCGAAAATATTCAATCACCAATTCAGATACTTAACGTTCTTTTGAAAATGAGCTGAAATTAGCAGTTGGCTGACCGTAATGGAATCGTCCTGAAAGTGGCGTTAACGGGCGTTGTTTGACCGTTTACACCACGGACGTCTTTTGAGACTTGGGCTTCAGGATCAAAAGCGAGGTCCAAGACCGCTTTTCAGGCTTGGACCGGTCCCAGGACGATGGAATTACGGTCAGCCAACTGCGGCAATACCCAACTAATAGCAAGGATTTGTGCTGAGCTTCAAAGTGAGCCGCTTCTCAGGCTTGGACCGGTCCCCATGGTAGCTGGAATTACGGTCGGCAGCGGCAATTCACTGGTAACCCTAATCCACCGGCCGATTGACCCAACCGAATAAGTGCTTGAATAAGGCGATGGCATCGTTGGCGCATAATGTGGCTAATAAGAGGAAGGCTGGTAAGAATTGAATCAAGTAACGACTCCGACCACCTTCAAATAGTAGTAAAAACATCATGCCACCAAAGATCGTTAAGCGTAAGACTTGCGCTAGCTTGGACATTTGCCGGCCACCGAGCGCAATCAACAACAACCAAATAATCCACCAGACTTGGGCCAAATACCGAAAGTCACACAAATTTGTCCCATATAAATAGAAGAAACTACGCAATTTGCCGGCAAAACCGGTCTTGGCCGGTTGGGTATTGCCGCGAATGAAATGGCCTTCTTTGACCCACGCAAAAGTCCCATCCGCCGTGTTGTTCGACTGTTTTTGATAGAGAAAGGCTAAGTAACCGAAAACGCCCATTTTGCGTAGTCGTTCTTGTAACTTACGTTTGGAATAGTCCGCCCGCGCCTTTTTGGTCGGCAACTCTGCCATTTTCAGGGCGTCCTTAGCATTGTAGCCGCCATCACCACTGACCCCCATACTCATGAAATGAATCGCCGGGATAGCCCGGTTAGTGTTAATTTGAATAAAGGTCTGGTGATTCAGGGCGGTATTGCCGGCGACGTAACCACCGCCAAACGTGAGGGCTGCCACGACAAATAAGCATGCGTTGCTGGCCCATCGCCGCCAATTGAGTGGCCGTTTGAACATAAAGACGCCTTCAACTAAGACAATCGCAATCAAAGCGACAATGGCGGATGGTTTCATGAAATACGCGCCCACCGCCGCCCCGCCGAAAATAATGGCGACTGGTAACTTGGCCCACCATGCCCAGGTCGTTTGAGTCAACGCAACGTAACATAATAAATACAAGGAAACAAATGGTAAAACCCACGCATCAGTATACGGGACAATTATCATCGGAAACAACGCTAACCACACCGCGTGAATATACATGGCCGTCGGAACGCGGTGGCGGTCCCAGAGTGCAACTGTCGCCAAGTTAAACCCAACGGATAAGTCGACTAAAATCGTCGTGACCATATCCATAAACAGCCACGAGCTCGTGTGAAAAATCGTCACTAACCAATGTTGGACTAACAAAATCGGCAAGTTATTGGGATTCGAACTAAAATAGCCCACTAGTTCCGTAGACTTTGGCTGGGTCAAGGCTTGATGAATCGCATTCACATCAAACCCAATGGCCGGGTGCATGCAAGCCACTAAGACGCCTTGCCAAACTACGGCTAACCCTAAACAGAGGGGCGCCGTCACCCACTGATGCTGAATAAAGATCATTCGATAGAACTGATACCAGCGGCGATAGGCCCACAGTCCGATAATTAAGATAACTGCCACGAAAATGAAAGTCGTGGTGACCATCGTGGTACTCGTGCCTAAAATCCCATTATCGCCTAAAATAATATTCGGCGAGGTCAGGGCAAAATACACGGTCAGTAAGAATAACGCATAAAATAACCACCGAATCGCACGATTACCGCCGTTAAACACTCGTTGCCGCATCTCTAATCACCTTTCAATGAAATACAATAAAAGCGCGTCGGCGACTCGCCGACTTCTAAGCGCACCAGTCGTGACTGGTTGGCGGCCATTACTGCCGATAATTTTTTAAATACTAATTTCGTGATATTTTCCAGCGTCGGATTCGTTTGATCAAACGGCGGGACTTCATTCAAATATTGATTGGTATACGGTTCAAAGACGCTATTAATTAAAGCTTCGATATCGTTGAACGGAATCAATTGCTCTTGGTCTAACTGAATCTCACTAATCACTTCCCACGTATGGTTATGGGGTTTTCCAGTGCCTCCAGCCCACCGTACTGCGTGACTGGCGTTGATGTAAGAAATAATTTTATAAGTATGCACTTGCGGCATTAAGGTTCCTTCCTCTCATGGTGACGTAACTGGTGCCAATCGCCTTTGATAATCCGACCAGCGAGTTTTAATTCTTTGAAAAACGGTAAAGCATTCCACTTACCCGGCCCGGTCATGGCGTTGATGATGCCAATCAACCGAATCCACGAGACCCAGAAGTTATACAGTGGCATCGTGAAAATCGTCCACCAGACCGTTGAATAGAAATGCTTTTCAGTTGGAAATTCTCGTAACAGTAACTGCACACAATAGTAATTCAAGGCCGAAACGAGGACGTATAAGCCATAAATAATCACATACGATAAGCCTAAAATCACCGGTGAGTAGCGGAAAAACAACAAGACGATACTGGCAAAAATCCAAATCATCTTCGGAAAGATAAACGTATGGTCAATCATGACCCGGCGGACTAAGAAATTACTGAAAAATTTGCCGATATCGCCATTTTCCGCCATGTAGTTACGAGTGACTTCAAACTCCCCCCGCTGCCACCGTTGCCGTTGCAAATAAAGTTGCGAGAGCCCTTCAATTGGTTCGATATAAAAAATGGCATCCGCACATAAGGTAGATTGTAAAATTAATCCGAACGCTGTTCGGACAAAAAAGATCAGCT
>NZ_AYGX02000015.1 GCF_000498955.2 Lactiplantibacillus fabifermentans DSM 21115
TATGCTGAACAATTTGTCCAAAAATTCGGATTAAATTTGCAATCTACCATAAATATGATTGTTTTTTACATAAATTACGAAAAAATACGAAAAAAGGCGGTAAGCGCTTTTCATTCGCTTCGTTCGTATTGTATAATGTGAGTTGTTAAATATGTTTAGAAAGAGGTAATAATAAATGGCACACATTTCATTTGACAGCTCTAATTTAACTAAGTTCATCCACGAAAATGAACTTGGTGAAATGCAAGCAATGGTCACAGCTGCTGATAAGGAGCTGCGTGAAGGTACTGGCGCCGGTAATGATTTCCGCGGCTGGATTGATTTACCAACTGATTACGATAAGGAAGAATTCGACCGTATTAAAGCGGCCGCTACGAAGATTCAATCAGACTCTGACGTCTTAGTAGTAATCGGGATCGGTGGTTCATACCTCGGTGCCCGGGCTGCCATTGAATTTTTACATGAAACCTTCTGGTCATCACTTTCACGTGAAGACCGTAAATTCCCACAAGTTGTCTTTGCTGGGAACTCAATCTCATCATCATACGTCAACGATTTAATTCACTTAATCGGCGACCGCGACTTCTCAGTTAACATCATTTCTAAGTCCGGGACGACGACTGAACCTTCAATCGCTTTCCGTGTATTTAAGGAACGTTTAATTGCTAAGTATGGCGAAGCTGGTGCTAAGGAACGGATCTATGCGACGACTGACCGCAAGCGCGGTGCTTTGAAGCAAGAAGCCGACGCCGAAGGTTACCAATCATTCGTTATTCCTGATGATATTGGTGGTCGTTTCACTGTTTTGACTCCAGTTGGTTTATTGCCAATCGCCGTTTCTGGTGGCGACATCGATGCCATGATGAAGGGTGCGCGTGACGCCTCTGCTGAATACAAAGATGCGGACTTAACTAAGAACGAAGCTTACCAATACGCTGCTTACCGGAACATCTTGTACCGGAAGGGCTATACCACTGAAATTCTTGAAAACTACGAACCAAATATGGCGATGTTCTCAGAATGGTGGAAGCAATTAATGGGTGAATCTGAAGGGAAAGACCAAAAGGGTATCTACCCATCATCAGCTAACTTCACCACTGACTTACACTCCTTGGGTCAATATATCCAAGAAGGTCGTCGTAACTTGATGGAAACGGTTGTTAAAGTTGACAACGCCACTAGTGACGTTGACATCCCTAAGGAAACTGAAAACCTTGATGGCTTGAAGTATCTTGAAGGTAAGACGATGGCTCAAGTTAACACCAAAGCCTTTGAAGGGGTTATTATGGCCCACGTTGATGGCGGTGTTCCTAACATGGTCGTTAACATCCCTGGCCAAGACGCTTACACGTTAGGCTACATGATTTACTTCTTCGAAGCTGCTGTTGCCATTTCTGGTTACTTGAACGGGATCAACCCATTCAACCAACCAGGTGTCGAAGCTTACAAGAACAACATGTTCGCCTTACTTGGCAAGCCTGGATACGAAGAATTAACTAAGAAGTTAACCTCACGCCTTAGTAAATAAGGGTTTGTGACACACTAATATTTAAAATTAATAAAGCTCCAAAACGTTGTTTTGCTTTAAATGGTTCCCATTGTGGTTCCTAAAAGCGTAAAAAATGCGTTTTGGGGCTTTTTTAATTGCTACTATTCAAATAATCTTCCAGCTTTGACATCGCATCTTCTTTTATCTTGGGAGTAACTTCTGCATACATACGAGTAGTGGTCAAATCAACATGGCCCATCAAGTCTCTGATGTTTTCCATATCGACGCCAGCTTCACGCAAGCGCACTGCGAATGAGTGGCGGCATCCATGAACATTGAGATGTTTTAGGCCGGCATTTTTAGCAATGCGCTTCATGGCACCTTCAGCCCCTCGTGAAGATATAGGCTCACCAACATTGCCAGCAGTTAAATAGAAACGTCTAAATACAAAATCGCTTGAGGGATCAGATTGCAGATTTGGGTTAATTGTAACTACTTTTTGCAATGCTGATTGCTTATTACGCAGCTCTAGTAATGCAGTATAAGCACGAGCAGTTAACGGTACATTACGAGAGCTGTGCTCTGTTTTGGGGTTGTCCAGGGTAATTGATAGGTAAGAGTCATCAATTACTTCACCGGACTCTCTAAGCTGCCTTTTTTGGTCAGCTTCAGCCCGGTAGAGTCTATTTTGGTCTATTGTCAAAGTGCGCTTGTTGAAATCCACCCGAGACCATCTCAATGCCAAATCTTCGCCGAGTCGTAAACCGCAGTCGAACATTAGCAGGAAGAAGGGGTACCATGATGGTTGTTGTTCTTGTTTGGCTGTTTCCAGAAAAATATTAACTTCATCAAGAGTATAGTAACGAAGTTCACGTTTTTGAGGCTTGAATTTCCTGGAAAACTCAACGCCAATAGTTGGATTAGACTCAATAAACCCGAGCTGTGTTGCTTTTTTTAGAGCGTTAGAAAGTGTTCCATTTATTGATTTTACGGTAGCCCAGCTTAGGCCTTGTTTTTTTCTTCCAACTCCTTTTTCGCTGAAAAGACCATTGATAAAGCGCTGATGTTCTACGAGAGTGTACTCGGTTAATGGATAGCTACCAATTCTTGGCTTGATATAAGTCTCAATGTTTTCACGATGAACAATACGTGTACCTTCTTTTACATTTAACTTAAGATGAGTTATCCAATAGTCTAGAAATTCTCCCAAATTCCAAGCTTTTTGAGGTGTAACGTTTCGTTTGTTTGAAATTATTTCTGCTTCTACTAATTTTGCAGCGTCACTGGCTGATTTGTAAGAGGTGAACCCACGACGATGGATCTTCTTTCGCTGACCGGTACCTTTGTCAGTTCCAGCGTAAATATTGTATTGATATCGCGTTTTGCCATTTTTTAACTGATATTTTGAAATGGTTGCCATAATAAGCCTCCTTGATTCGAACTTATGTTCTATAAAAAAATAAAAATATATACCCCGTGATGGGGTATAAGCGAGTGACGGGAATCGAACCCGCGACTACAGCTTGGAAGGCTGTCGTTTTACCACTAAACTACACTCGCGTGAATGGACCTTGTTGGGCTCGAACCAACGACCGGACGGTTATGAGCCGTCTGCTCTAACCAACTGAGCTAAAGGTCCGGAAACTTTGCAAATAAGTGCTATTTTTCACTTAATTGCAAAGCGAGAAAACTAATAATCCATTCTGGTAATTTCTGGTTCTGAAGTTAGATAGTCACTGACGTGTGCTAAAAATTTCTGGAAATGAGGGGTGTCATTATGGAAATCCACGGCTTCTTGATCTTTCCAGTGTTCGATAATTTCGTAATCATTATCACTGTCTAACTTTTTGAAATGTCCATAGAATTCATTACCAGCTTCTTGTGCTGAATTAATAACAAGTTCATGAATGAAATCTTCATATTCTTTTTTGAGTTCTGGTTTAACATGCAATGCGACGTTGATAATCTTCATTTGAAATTCTTCCTTTGACATTTAGTTTTATTATTCATCATCTGAGTCTTCGATGAGCTCTAGCCAAATGGTTAATGGTTCTGGGTTGAACTCTGGCCACATTTTCATAATCTCGTAAGCTCTACTCAAAACATGACTTTCGTTTCCTTCTTCTAAGTCTTTAAAAACACTTAAAGCGACGGGGTTATTAGATAGATCGTCCATTAAAATATTTGTTTTATGTTGCCATTCGGTAACTAATTTTTGGTAATTTATTAAACGTCTTGCATGCTGAATAGCATAGTCTACACCATTTTCTTGAACTCTTTTAATAAAATCTTCGTACTCTTTGAAGACGGCAGACTGTGCTTGTTTCCAATCATTAGTAGATAAATCTTCTGATTTTTCCATAAATGACACCTGATTTCTTACTGCAATTATTTTTTCTGTTGCTTTAATAATGATACAATTTCTGAAAGATATTTTTCCTCGGCTGTTGGAATAGGATCGGCTTCGACATCCTCCTTCTTAGGCATAATTTTATTAATCATTTTGACTAGTAAAAATACCACAAATGCAATAATCAAAAAATTAATGACAGAATTAATAAAGGAACCGTATTTAAAAGTAGCATTGCCAACTTTTAAAACAAGGCTAGAGAAATCAATTTGCCCTAAAAAAACACCTATTAGTGGATTTATTAAATTATTAACCAATGATTTAACGATAGCAGTAAATGCAGCCCCAATAATAACGCCGACTGCTAAATCCATTACATTACCACGTGAGATAAATTCTTTGAATTCTTGAATCAATTAAATATCCTCCTGAAAATATATTCTAGCTTTTAATGACATCCTGACTGGTCAATGTGAGTGGCAGGAGTTGAACCCGCATGGCAATAAGAAATAAGGGAAGGGTATCCCATAAGAAGTTGCCGTTCTGCCGTTGAACTACACCCACGTTTGTAATCAATTAGTGATGAAGCTTTTTATAGAGAAAATATGCAACTAATACTGATATAATTGCCACAAATAATAGCTCAGTGCTCCATTTAATGGAGGACAGGCTTTTTAAAAAATAAGTTAAAGAATTGAACATTGGTGATTCTCCTATGTTTGATTGAGTTAAGAACCTCTATGCGAGCGGCAGGAGTCGAACCTGCTTATGTGATTACTAATAATTGGCAAGAAAAGAAGCACTATTTTACCGTTGAACTACGCTCGCGTGAAAGCCCAATTAAGGGCCAGTTATAAATTGCTATTTCATATCAGACTGAGTTTTGCCACTCAATGCTCCATTGGTGAAAGTAACGTTAAAGTTCGCACCTAATCCGCATTTGACACCTGAAGTATATCCTCCAAAATAGTGAATTGCGCTATTGTTGTGGTTGATTAAAGTTTTTTAGGGAGGCTAAATACAAAGAACCACCAATAATAGCGATAATCCCGCCAATCCAACCTAAGAATGGAATAAGCGCGATTGCGCCGCCGACAATTAGTAAAACACCTGGTGCAGTATTTACTCTTGAATCGCCTTTATAATAAATTAATGCAATGATGCCTAATGCTAAAATGGCAATTTTTAAAATGTTTAATAAAGCCACTGTACCTGATGTGCTTGTTGCTGATCCAGTTGCTGCGTCGTTTAGGGCGCCACCAGCGACAAACCAGCCCCCGAATAATAAGATGATTCCACCAACTAATCCCACGATTCCGTTGGTAAGTGCTAAATTCTTTGTCTTCATGCTGAAGTTCCTCCTCTTTTAACAGCTTTTAATGTCGATCAGCTTATTGGACATATTTTTTTAGTTTTTCCCTTAATCATCGATATCCGATGGTACTCCGTATTGATGGGCCAGTTCTCTGTATGAATAGGGAATATGGCCATTCTCCTCAATAAACAACATTCCCATCAATCCAACTGAAAATTCATCAGCTTCACGTTCAAACTTAGAATGTCCATGTTTAACGGAAGTGTAGTACCCAATCAGCCCCTCATGGAATATAACGTGTCCCAGCTCATGACCGAGTATGAAATACTGTGTAGGCGTGTGTTTAATAGAATTATTGAGTAGTATGATAGGCTCTTGGCTGTCATAAGCATTTTTACCCAGAGGCATTGCCCCAAAATCACACCATTCCACTTGTATGTTAAGCTTTTCCGCAATTACAAACGGGTCCGCTGTGTGATAACGATTGACAATAGTTTTAACGATATCTTTTACTCTATCCATAGGTACAACTCCTAATCATGCTTGTGGCGTTTCCAGAATATTGTTGCCATGGCCACACGCACTTGTTGTTTTTCTTCTTCAGTAAGATCTTCACCCCCATAGGTCATCGAACCCTCATTTGCTTCAAGAAAATCCTTCAGGTCAATGGTATCTTTCTTGGTTGCCCATTTTGGTGTGCCATTTTTTCCAAGCAAGTAGTCAGTTGTCACGGAAAAACGATCTGCAATTTTAGAAAGTGTTTCAAGATCTGGCTGTCGTTTTCCTTGTTCATAGGAAGCCAGTGTTGTTTTGGCCATGCCTAATTGCATTGCTAATCTCTCTTGCGTTAGACCAGCTTCTCTTTTTCGTAATTCTTTAAGGCGTTCAGCAAACATTGATAGGCCTCCTTCGTTAATTATAAGATTACTACGCATAATGCGTATTTTGTACAAAAATATAAAAAAATACTCGTTTAGAGTATTTATGTGTTGACTAAGTACGCGAATTGTATTATATTAGTAAGCATCAAAGGTACGCGAAACGTATTACTTAGTTAGGAGGTGTTAACATGCGTCATTGGTTAAAAGAGTGGAGAGACATCAACGGACTAACGCAAAAAAAGGCTGCTGAATTTCTTGATATGCCAGAGACAACTTTAGCGTCTTACGAACAAGGACATAGAACACCAAGTGTTGGTAGAGCTAAGAAAATGGCTGTAAGAATGAACGATATATCTTCAAAAGAACGTGTTAAATGGACTTATTTTTTTGAAGATAAAGTACACAATACGAGTAAATAAGGAGACGTCAAAATGAAGCCAATAACAAGAGATGTTTTAATCAACGCACTACTTCGTTATTTCCCGGAGACACCCCGGGTTTCACTTGAAGCAACGAGTGATGAGAAGCTGAGGATTATGTTCCAGCACATCAATAACGAAAACAGTTTCAAGATTCGGCAAATGGATTACATCTCTATTTAAATTATAGGGAGTTGCCTTTGCAAGAAATCATAAGATACTTGCAAAAATTCAGGAGGTGACAGAATGCGGAACCGATTCGCAGAAGAGCTAACGTTAACCTTCGAACGTATGGGCGGACATAAGCAGAGAGAAGTTGCTGATAAGGCACATTATTCTGAAAGCACTGTATCAAGAATTAGAGCGGGACTTAAGAAGACTGACCCACAGACTAGGTGGACGTTAGCGAATGCAATTAATGATCTACGTTTGAAATATACTGCTGCGAGTTTGGACTACGGCACGATTTCGTTCCAACGCGATCGAAAACTTAAAGGCGACATGTTTTCTGCCTTGGTAAAGCAACGAACGGAGCAAAGTCAACGAGAGCAGTTGGAACCAGAATTTGAGGCTGCAATTACAACGGAGCCTAAATTTAGAACTCCGGAGCAAAATTTAATCATTCAACGTTATCCAAGAGAGTATGTCGAGGAGATTAGCGCTGAGATTACAGCATTAATAAAACAGGCTGAATATGCAGGCATAACGATGTCGCAACTGCAACATGTGATTGATGAGGTAAATGATAGTACCGGTGGATAGGAGTGATAAAAGATGCAAGTGGTTTCCATTAAAAAGAATCCTAAGTATCAGGCAGGCGGACAGCCTAAAAAATGGCTCAAAGGTGTTGAACTTGCTGCTGAATGGAATGTTTCACCCGCAAAAATAAGCAACTTGGCGCGACGTGAAGACTACCCATTGCCGTCTGATGTTGCATTAGGGGCCCGCCAATATAATTGGGCGGAAGTTAGCCGTTGGCGAGCAGAAGAGAATAAACGCAAGCAGGATAGGAGGAAATAGCAATGATTGAAGGAGCAATAGTAGGCTGCGCGCTAACTGCATTATGGTTCAAGCGTCATGAAGTTGCTAGCTGGTTTGGAATTTAAGGAGATGAAGACGATGAAATTTACATTCCGGATTGGAAACGTGCTTTACAAACAGATCACGATTGAAGAATTGAATAATCTTTTTGACAAATTTAAGGAGGTTGAACGAATTGGAAGTACGCAAAGTATCGCTAAAGCCTAAATTTGAGTACGAAAAAAGCTGCTCACGTATTGGTAGTACGTGGACAGCTAAGACGCTTAATAATTTTATTTTCGAGTTCTATTGTACTCCGAAACTATCGTTAAAACAACGTTTAGCACGGAGGTGGGCAAAATGAACGGCTACGATAGCTGGTTAATTGACCAAGAAGAAGCTGCGGAAGGCTGG
>NZ_AYGX02000149.1 GCF_000498955.2 Lactiplantibacillus fabifermentans DSM 21115
GCTGATCTTTTTTGTCCGAACAGCGTTCGGATTAATTTTACAATCTACCATATAACCAAAACAACGGCGAAACATTTTTAACAATGCTTCGCCGTTATTTTAGTAACAAACTAAATCTTATAATTTTGCAGCTGTAATGACAGCTACTACGCAAGTTGCATCAGCATGTTAATTTTTAGTCTTGAAGATAAGGTTCACCATAGCCATCCCGTTAACACATTCTAAACTTCTAATAGTCTTGCAATCAGCCGGCTGGAGGGTTCACATTCGAAAAGTGGTCCCCTAGGCAGTTTATTCCACCTAGGGGACCACTCTTTTGATTATAAAATTGGTGACAACAGCCGTGAGAAAGTTTGTTTGAACTTCAACCAGAATGATTGATTCTTAAAGTCTTGGACCGTAATCAAACTGCTTAAGGCTTGGTCCTTTAAGAAGATGGTTTCCAGTTGTTCGGCTAAGTCGGTATCGTATAGAAAGGCGTTGACTTCAAAGTTTAACTTGAAGCTCCGGAAATCCATGTTAGCTGACCCGACTGAGGCTACTTGGCCATCAATGACCATCGTTTTAGCGTGAATGAAACCATTATTATAGTAATAAATCTTAACCCCGGCTTCCGCGAGCTCATGGGCATAGTATTGCGTTGCCCGATACACGAAAGCGTGGTCCGGCTTGTCCGGCACCATAATACGCACGTCAACACCGGACATGGCTGCAATCCGAATCGCATCAAGCACCGAGTCATCCGGAATCAAGTATGGGGATTGAATCCATAACCGGTGTTGCGCGGTCATAATCATCTTAATATAACCCATCTTGATTTGTTGCCCATCATTATCTGGACCACTCGAAACGATTTGTAACGAGGTGTTCCCTTTTACTTTAATCACAGGGAACATTTCCGACGTTGGGTCAATCCGATGTTCGGCATCGGTGGCATTCCAATCACGAATAAAACGTTCTTGTAATTCGAAGACCCCGGAACCGACGATGCGCAAATGCGTATCGCGCCAGTAACCGAACTTCTTGTCACGGCCTAAATATTGGTCGCCCACGTTAAAGCCGCCGACGTAACCAACCCGACCATCTGTCACCACGATTTTACGGTGATCACGGAAGTTCAAACGGAAATCTAAGACAGCCGAATGGGCGCCTAAGAATGGCCGCGCGTGGCCCCCTAATTCTTCCAAGTGCTTAAAGAAACTGCGGAACGTCCCCATGGAACCCCATGGGTCATATAAGACCCGCACGTCGACGCCTTCTGCCGCCTTCCGTTCAAGGAGACGCAAGAGTTCATTCCCAATTTTATCGTTATAAAACGTGTAATATTCAATATGCACGTGTTTTTTAGCCGCTTCAATATCTTGGAACATAGCATGAAATTTTTCATGACCATCCGTGTAAATCTTGACCCGATTCTTCCGACTCAACAGTGCGCCGTCAGAATTTAAAAACAGACTGACCATCCCGCGCACCGAACTCGTAACGGCATCGGCTGGCATCAGCTCATTACCCAACTCATCACGTTGACGCTGGATCATCTGCTCCAGCCTGATTTGAGTTTCTTTTTTTAAACGGAACAGACGGTTCTTCGGTAGTTTACGGCCGATAAAGGCATACGCGATAAAGCCGATGATTGGAATCATGATCAGAACTAATAACCATGCCCAAGTCGCCGCAATATCGCGTCGATCACGAAAGACCGTGATGACCGCAGCAACCGCGTTCAAAACGACGATTGCATTAAAGATTGGCAAAATATATTGCAATTGAGGCACCCACCCTAATTTAATGATAAATTCATTTTAACGCACTTGGCCGTGAGATAATAACGATTTGCGAAGCGATTCGTTGCTTTTTTGGTTCAAATCAATGATAATGCCGTCAAGGGGGCGCGTATCATGTTAGCAGTCTTAGGAATCCACGGGCTCGGCCCGATTCGGATGTTTCATTTATCCGAGCGAGTTGCCGGTCCCAAAGGCGCCATCGGCATCTTACTCATCTTAATATTGTTAGCGGTCGCTTATCATTATTATCAGCGACACCGCTAATTTCTTGTGGCTGGCAATCGTCAGTCTTTTTTTGTGCCAAATATTACTCACACCCATAAAATTAACCTAACAAAACTTTTGTCAGGACAACGTCATAAATCTCTTGATATTAAGTGATTACGATACTGATGCTTTTTGGTCAGAATTAGTTAGATATTAACTTTATTGGCAAACAATACCCGATCATTCGGCTATTTTGAAACAAATATAGTTATTATCCCTATATTTCATTATTTTTTTAGTTGGATTGGCTAGTGTAATATTTTCAAATCCGATTAGAATAATTATCATCAAATCGAAATGGGGCGATGAACATGGATTTAACACACACGCATTTGCTTCGTAAAAAAGATATTGGGGAAATGTTAGCGAACTATCACAGTCCTTTGAAAAAAGAACTCAAAACGTTTGATTTGACCATGTTAGGGATTGGCGCAATTATCGGGACCGGGATCTTCGTGTTGACTGGGACTGGCGCGTTGACCGCCGGACCGGGGTTGATGATTTCATTCGTCTTAGCGGCGATTGCCTGCTTATTTGCATCGTTGTGTTACGCTGAATTTGCCGCCATGGTTCCGGAAAGTGGCTCGGCCTACACGTATTCGTACACGACGTTAGGCGAAATCGTCGCCTTCATTATCGGCTGGGATTTGATGTTGGAATATTTATTCGCCGTGTCGACCGTTTCCGCGGGCTGGTCCGGATATTTTCAATCGTTCTTAAGTGGGTTTGGTTTAAAACTACCAACCGCATTGACGGCCGCGCCTGGATCAGTCGCCGGCGTCCACAGTTATTTCAACTTACCCGCCTTTGCTATCATTATTTTGATTACCGTGCTCTTATCACTAGGTGTTAAAGAAACTAAACGCGTCAACAATATTATGGTTATTATCAAGCTCGGCGTGGTATTGCTCTTCATCTTCACCGCAGTCCGCTTTATCAAACCCGCCAACTGGACACCATTATTGCCATACGGGATGAAAGGCGTCTTTGGGGCCGCTTCGAGCGTCTTCTTTGCCTTCATTGGTTTTGACGCAATTTCTTCGAGTGTTGAAGAAACGTTGGAACCGTCCAAGACGCTGCCAAAATCCATGTTATTATCCTTAGGAATTTGTACCGTCTTATATGTCGCGGTTTCGGCAATCATGACCGGCGTGGTGCCTTTCCGGATGTTTGCTAAATATATCGATCATCCGATTTCCGCCGTGTTAGTCTTATCCGGTCAAAACTGGTTAGCAGGCGTCGTCGACTTAGGCGCAATCTTAGGAATGACCACGGTCATGTTAGTCTGCTTATACGGCCAAACGCGGATTTCATTTTCAATGTCGCGCGACGGCTTATTGTCCCCACTCTTCAGTCGTATCAGTAAGAAGAGTGGCGCGCCCGTTGCTTCAACGGTCTTATTTGGTGTTATCGCCGCCATCATCGGGGGCTTTATTCCATTAGCAGACTTAGCTGAATTAGTTAATATCGGGACTTTGACTGCGTTTGTCCTCGTTTCATTTTCAGTCTTACGGCTACGCAAGACCCAACCGAACTTACGCCGGCCATTCCGGACACCGTGGGTCCCATTCGTGCCAATCATGTCGATTATCGCTTGTGTTTTTCTCCTAATTAACTTAAAACCCGTTACTTGGTTACGTTTCGTCATCTGGTTAGCGATTGGGATGGTGGTTTACTTCACTTATTCCATCAAGCACTCCAAACTCAGCCCAGCCGTCATCAAGACGGAAACGGACAAACCAGCTGAAAAATAGTGCCCTGATTAAAATTGATAACTCCCCTAAAAACCTATAAGGATCACCGCTGACCGTCGCGATGATCCTTTTTTATGTGCCCTACCAACTAATAAGCACTGCTTTTTAATTGAGCTTACAAGCAAAGATTGCAAAATTTATACAAATTATTTAATCTAAGCGAGTTCGATAACTCTTGCTAACCCCGACTAGTATAATATGAATCACCAATTAGGATGCGTGATAGGGGGCTGATTCGGGATGGAACTGCAACAGCGGATTCAAACACGATCGTTATTTGGGATGTTGATTACTTTAGGCGTGGTTTATGGGGATATTGGGACGTCACCACTCTACGTCATGAACGCGATTATTAATGACGCAGGCGCCCTCAAACAAGCGACACCCGACTATGTCATTGGCTGTGTTTCATTGATTTTTTGGACGTTAATGCTAATTACGACCGTCAAATATGTCTTGATTGCCTTACGTGCCGACAACCACCACGAAGGCGGCATCTTTGCCCTCTACGCCCTCGTGCGACATCGGGCCAAATGGCTCATTTTGATTGCGCTGATTGGCGGTGCAGCGCTCTTAGCCGATGGTACCTTAACGCCCGCGGTCACCGTCACTTCGGCGGTCGAAGGATTGCGCGGGCTCCCCGCATTAACTAGCTTTAGCAACCATCCTTTATTAATACCGCTAACGGTCACCGCTATTTTGCTAGTCCTATTTACGATTCAAGCCCTCGGCACGGCCAAGATTGGCAAGTCCTTTGGTCCAATCATGTTGCTATGGTTCACCGCCATCGGCTTAGTTGGCGCCGTCAATATCCAAACGGCCCCCGCTATCTTGCGCGCCTTGTCACCGGTATACGCGCTGCAAGTCCTCTTCAGTCCAACTAATAAAATGGGCATCTTCATTCTCGGGAGCGTCTTTTTAGCCACAACGGGGGCTGAAGCCTTGTATTCTGACATGGGCCACGTGGGTAAAGCCAATATTAATGCGACTTGGCCGTTTGTCTATACGACTCTGATTTTAAATTACTTGGGCCAAGGGGCGTGGATTATTACCCACTATCAACTGCCGGCCTACCGCAACGCCACGAACCTAAATCCATTTTATGAAATGATTCCCGCAAGTTTGCGCGTCGCTGCGATTATCTTAGCGACCTTAGCCGCCATCATCGCCTCACAAGCCTTGATTACCGGCTCATACACATTAGTCGATGAAGCGATTGGTCTCAAGTTTTTGCCACGCATGACCATCAAACATCCCAGCAACGTGCGCAGCCAAATTTATATTGGCGCCGTCAATTGGCTACTCTGTCTCGTGACACTGACGATTGTTTGGCTCTTCCAAACGTCGGCACACATGGAAGCCGCTTACGGTCTAGCTATTACGATCACGATGTTGATGACTACGATTCTACTGACCCACTGGGTACAAATGAAAGGCCATCGTCACGCGGCTTGGGCGTTATTGCTGGGATTCGGAACATTAGAAACGGTCTTTTTAATCGCCAGTTTAACGAAATTTATTCACGGGGGTTATTTAACACTCGGCTTGACCTTAATCATTTTCTTAATTATGGTCACTTGGTACTTCGGTAACCGGCGGCGGATTCATTACAATCAAGACGTTGAAACCGCGAGCTTATTAGACTATCGCCAACAATTGACCCAACTCAGCCACGATGACCGAATTCCGTTATTTGCGACGAATTTAGTTTATTTAGCCAAAGTTAACCAGCAACATCGCGTCAAACGCGCCATCTTATATTCCATCTTAGACAAACGTCCGAAACGTGCTAAAGTCTACTGGTTTATTACGATTAACGAGACCAATCAACCTTACGATTGTAACTATACCGTTGATATGTTGGGTACCCGCAACATCGTCGAAGTCCAGTTAAACTTAGGTTTCAAAAAGTCACAACACGTCACGATTTATTTGCGGTCCATCGTCAACTACTTGATTGACCACCAAATTATCGACCCGCAGCATCCGCATTATGGAACGGTTAAGCATCGGCAAGTGGGCGATTTTAAATTCGTCGTGCAAAATCAACAATTTATGGACCTCGCCAGTTATCCCACGATGCGTAGCTTAGACCGGTTGCTCATCGGCGGTCGGGTCTTATTGCAAAACATCACGCCATCGCCAGCAGTTTGGTATGGCTTGGAATTCAGTGATGTCTTAGAAGAAACGGTCCCCTTATTCACGACCCCCGCGACAGATCGCACCTTAAAAAACAAGACGGTCCATCATCAAATGCGCCCGCCACAAGCTTGATTGAGTCGAACAGTTAATTTGCGGCTACTTGCCGCTTCCGGTCAGCAGTAATTCCAGTAGCCATGGCGACCAGTTCGAGCCTGAGAAGCGGTCTCGAACTTCACTTTAGAGCTCGGCCAACCCCACCAATCTCCCAAAGATGTCAGTGCTGTAAATGTCGGAAGAACACCGCCATTAACACCACTTTCATGGCAACTTCCATTACTGCTGACCTACAGCTAAATTACAATTTTCATTCAAACACAACAAGCGGCCGTCACCAAAAATGTGGTGACGGCCGCTTGTTGTACTGTTCAAATAATAAGCGCAATCAAACGATGACATCCCGGAAGCAAGTTAAAGTGTGAACGTGCCGATATTGTTCTTAGTCGAGTGGTTTTCTCGGCTTAGAACAAGGACGTCTTTTGAGATTAGCGGGCTTGGCTGAGCTCAAAAGCGAAGCTGGCGACCGCTCTTTGGCGCCAGCTGGTCCCGGTACGCGAAACACTTTAACTTGCTGGAGGTCAACATTCAAAGACTGATGTTCCAAAATCATTTTTATTAATCACTAATTAGTTGCCACTTTGTTTGGAAGTGACGCGCTTTTGTTCGGAATCTTGGACGCCTAAAATGTCTAAGAAGAACGCCACGATTGGAATCCCGACAATTAAACCCCAGGCTCCTAACAAACTTTCCATGATAATCAACGTAATGAAAGTGGCAAATACCGGTAAATCAGTCCGGTCAGCCATTAACCGTGGATGTAAGAAGTAGGATTCAAAGGCATGGATCAAAATAACTAAGACGATAATCCAAACAACACGCATTAACCCACCGGAAGCAAACGCTAGTAACGTCAATGGAATCATCGATAATAGTACCCCGGCAACGGGGACTAAGCCTAAGATGAAGACAATAATCGACAAGACCATAATACTTGGCATCCCAATAATCACGAAGCCAATCGTCATCAACACCGTGTTAATCGTACAAATGATTAATTGCGTTTCAATAATTTTGCCCAGAATCAAAACGAATTTGCGCGTTAAGTAATAGACATTGCCGAAGAACTTGCTGAATTTGGACGTTAAGAACTGCCGGCCAAAACTCATCATCCGACCGCGCGTCAACGTGAAGATGAAGCTCAAGAAGATGGCTAAAATCACGTGGGTGAAGCCGGTCCCGACATTGCTAAGTTCTTTAATTCCTGTCGCTAAAATCGACTTGCTATTTTGAATCAGCTCACTACTGTGAATCGCTTTATTGACCCAAGTATCAATATTTTTATTCAACACCGGATGATTAGTAATCGCTTTAGCCACCATGTCCGGAATAACTTTCAATTGTGAGACTAAGGTTGGTGCGGCATACGATAACGCCCCGACAAAAATCGCTATCACCAAAATATAAACGATAATCACGGCTATCCAATAAGGAATGTGCGTTTTTAAGTTCAACCAATGACTGACCTTAACGCCTAAAAAAGCGAAAATAGTCGTTAACAAGATTACCGTTGCAAAACCGCGCATCAAGTAGACGACGACGATTAAAAACGCCAGTGTTAAGTACAAATCAACATCGTCCCGTTTTAAAAAATGAATTATTCGATCCATCCAAGAACCCCCAAATCTTTTACTTGTTGTCATTATAGCATTGTCCTTATTGACACGGGCGAGCGGCCCCTCGCCTTAAAATTAAATTTGACTTTGTAAATAAAACTCGGTAATATAGATTCAACATTAAAGAACGATTAAAAGATGAGTAAGTTATGGCGCTGTCAAGCGAGTATCGGGTTGGTGGAACGATACCAGTTAAGTAACTGAAGATGGTCTTGGTTGGAGTTCGTATTCGTGAGGCTTAGCTAAACGGCTACCGTCGTAACTGCCCGTTATCGCAGTTGGCAATCGTGAGGGCACTCACCGTTGCTTTGAGCAAGTCATATGACTTGGAACTCAGGTGGTACCACGACCAAAGTCGTCCTGAATTGATTTTCACAATCAATTCAGGACGACTTTTTTTCGTTTAAACTTTTAAAAATGAGGGGTAATTAATTATGACTACGGTAGATTGCAAATTTAATCCGAATTTTTGGACAAATTGTTCAGCATAACCTG
>NZ_AYGX02000150.1 GCF_000498955.2 Lactiplantibacillus fabifermentans DSM 21115
TTGTTGTGAGAATTACGCTTTCATTGTATAATCATTGCAAAAATTGATTTTTAACTGTAAAAGTTTTAATTTTAGACAGAACAATAAAGACCCACACTGGCACTTTGCTGGTGTGGGTTATTTTGTGTAATATAATAGGTAAATTAATATTAAAAATTTAAAAAATCATTACTTTGTGGTTCCCACCGTGGTTCTCATGAATGTAAAATAAATAAAAGAGGTAGATTGCAAATTTAATCCGAATTTTTGGACAAATTGTTCAGCATAACCT
>NZ_AYGX02000016.1 GCF_000498955.2 Lactiplantibacillus fabifermentans DSM 21115
AAGCTGATCTTTTTTGTCCGAACAGCGTTCGGATTAATTTTACAATCTACCATCTAGCTAATAAAACTAGTGATGAGCTGAAAAAGATTCCCGAAGAAAATAAGGATGACTCTAAAAAGGGGCTAAGCATAAAAACCTTAGAATCAGCGAAATACTCCATGGATAATGAACAACTTAGAAGGTGGTTTGCAAAACTACTGTCGAGTACGGTTGATAATCGGGTTAACAAGACTGTATCACCATTATTCCCAACCGTATTAAGCAATATGAGCCCCACAGACGCCAAATTTTTGTACCTATTAAAAAGTAAAAATACTATTCCAGTGCTAATACTAGCTGCCAATGTCAAAAATAACCCAGGACAATCTGTACCAATAACGCATGAAATAGTTGATGAATCCTATCCCAGAAACACGCATATATATGGCGATTTTGGCTCACAAATAGATTTTTTGTCTTCATTTGGCATAATTGAATCTTCAACGAGTTTTTTAGGAAATACTTCACTTGTTTCAGCGGCAGCGAAAGCTTCGTACAATTCTATAAAAAGTACGAACCTATTTAAACACGCCGAATCAAAGTATGCACCAGAGGGCTATAATATTACGGTTGTAGAGGGCTATGCTAAGCTTACCTCTTTGGGAGAGTCATTTATTGATGTCGCTATGCCCAAGTAAACGATAAAAATTTAGTTTTCGATCAATTCTATCTTCGGTTTTTGACAAAATCTTTACTAAATGATTTGAATAAGCTTTTAACATAAGTGTCGTAACAATTATGTTAACAATAACTGAAATCAAGATAGACATATAATCACCTTTCTTAACGATTAAGTGAATTTTGTTCACTTATTATAACACAAAAAGCACATCCCCTCCCACCAAGAAGATTGATGTGCTTAACTTGAATAAATACTAACGGGACTATTGCACCCTTTTGCCCTTCTAGTATATCACAAGGAGGAATTTATTATGGCACAAATTAAACGTGTGAAAAAAGGTTACCTAGTAAGAATTTCGTATAGAGATCATGCAGGCAACTACCTAAGTAAGCGAAAAACATTCACCCGTAAGCGAGACGCAGAGGAATTTGCTAACTCATTCGAAGTTAGTAAATTTTCTGGCGAACTAGAAAAGAAGCCATCCATTGAGTTCTCTAAGTACTTCTATTCGTGGTATGAGACGTACCGCAAGCCTAATCTCGCCTATATCACGACTCGTAGATATGAATTAGTTCATACTGAAATAGAAAATTACTTTGCTCATGCACGTATTGCAGATATTACTCGTAAGGATTACCAAAAATTCATTAACCAATATGGCAAAAATCATGCAAAAGATTCAGTGAAGAAACTGCACAATCTAATTAAAGCTTGCGTTAGCAATGCTGTTTTCGAAAAAGATGTTGAAACTGACTTCACTTATAACGTAATTATCACTTACGACAAAAATCGCAGTCTTAAGATTGATTACCTAAGTCTAGCTGAGATTAAGCAGCTAACGGCTTATGTACAGAATCACCTCAATCCTCGTTACACGTCACAATACATGATCATGACTGCCATCTTTACCGGGGCACGATTAGGAGAAATCATGGCACTAACTTGGAAAGACATTAATTTCACGTTCAATACTATCTCAATAAATAAATCATGGAACTATGTTGAAGGTGGTGGATTCAAGCCAACCAAAACCGAAAGCTCAAATAGAACCATCCGTGTTAACAAACAATTTTTAGATAGTCTGAAAGCACTTAAGGTAAATAACCGAGAAATGGTATTTGAGAACGTTGCCCATGACATTCCAACCTCTAACGGTGTTAATAAAGTTCTACGCTCTGATTTAAAAGCATTGGACATCACACGAAAAGGTTTCCACTTTCATAGTCTGCGGCACTCTCACGTTGCGTTCCTGCTCTCTCAGAACATTGACCTATACATTATATCGAAACGTCTTGGTCATTCTGATATTGGCACCACGTCCCGGATATACGCATACCTAATTGATGAGTATAAAGCACGCTCGGATGAAAAAATTTCCGGCTCTTTAGACAAACTTTTTAATAGCCCACAGACTGAAAAAGAAGCGAAAACTAGTATTCATTTTTGATAATAAATATCCATTTTGTTGCATAAAAAGCAGTTCAAAAAAAACGTGTTTTTTCAAATTTGTCTTTGCTTGTCGCTGACGTCTTCAAAATGCTATTATAACAGTATTGGCTATGTCTGCCTGGGGCATAACTTAAACACAGATTCTGTTCAATCATCATTGAATGGTATTTGTGTTTTTTTGACCATGATTTTTACGCAAACGAGGTAGTATCATGGCATTATTTGGCTTCACAATCATTATCTTGTGGCTCATATACAAGTTCTTCACCAAATGGCTTTGGTGGGCGCTGGGCTTTGGCATCGTCATTAATATCTTAGCCTGGTTCATGAAATTTGGCTGGTTAATTGTCGTGATGCTCATACTCTTAGTTTCGGTAGCGTTGTTCGCCCTCGCTATTCGGAACTATCGCCATCAGCACTGACCGCTACCTGGCGAAATCTGCTATACTAAACACAACAATATTCGACAATTTTATTTGAGGTGACTTTTTGAAACTCGACTACATTACCCACAACATCGCCCATGCCATTAAGGATCGCAGCGTCGATCAACCGTTTGTTTTATCGGTGGAATTTACTGACAAAGATTCCAAAGGTAAATCAGCGACTGGTTGCGTGATTGTCCAAATGCCCGATGCGCACCACTACCAAATCAAATCCTATGACCAACGTTACATGGATACCGGTGAAGATATTTTAGCGATGGAACTCGGCGCCTTCTTTGAGTGTGACGACGACTTGGACCAACGCCAACCGTTGATTGACCAAGTGAATCAATTGGTTGCAGACGACCCTGATAACGATACGGAACTACTACCCAACTAAAACGAAATAGCCCGCTCAGAAATTAAATTCTTGAGCGGGCTATTTTTTTAATCGGCGAGTTTCACAATGGTTCCATAACCAGTAACGACTAAATACCGTGGTGCAACGCTAATTTGCGCAATTTCTTGATTGAAGTTCACGTAAATCAAGCCATCGCCCCCGGCCTTTTTCGCTTTGTCCATTAAATCACGTTTAACTTGTTCAATTAAACCGTCGAAGCGTTCGAATTGGTCGACCTCGTCCGATTGAAACATTAATTTGCGGGTCGCTGAAACCACGCTTGTAATCATGTGTGATCGTTGTAAATCACCAGTCGTCATAAACATGTATGCCGCCTCCTATATTTATCCTCATTTTACTGGAAAATCCTCGCGGCCGCAATCATTGGTAAATTGATTGACATTTTTGTCAGAACGACTAAGTTAGAGACAGGGAGTGATATTTTGGATGCAATTACCAAATTTTTACAACAATATACTTTCGAACCAGTAACGACTAAGGCAAAATTTGACCAGCATGAATTGACGGTTAACCATGATAGCCGTGAAATTCCCCTTGGTCACTTCAAACTGCGCTTGAAAAACGTCGATAATCAGCAGGACTATCCGTTAACGCTGACTCAACAATTACAACTAACGACCCCCAAAACAGGGTTACATCTGGCCCAACGCCTCCGTGGTATGCATGTGCATCATGCCGACGACATCACCCGTAATCAATTACGCGTAATTGTCACATTGCGGCCCAAAGGTCAGTCCAAAGCCCAAGCCACCTGTCCCGTCCCCGTGATTAAGCAAACCGCTAGCGCCTTGCCGACGAGTTTACCGGTGTATGCCTTTGACGATAGTGAAAAAATCGCCATCAATCAGACGGCCTTGGCGCGCCTCTTTTTGCATAGTCCCGCCGGTCAAGAATTCACCAAGGTCGGTTAGTTTACTAACCTAATATAATAATTTGATTTAAAAAGTATAAATAACAATAATATTGATTGCATTTACCAAATTAATTGCGTACAATGTACTAGAATCATTTACAAAGGAGGCTAGTTGAATGGCCACACCAACAAAGAATATTTTACTCGACGAACAATTATGTTTCGCCCTCTATACTGCTAGCAAACGGTTCAATCATTTCTACGCGGAAGCGCTCGCGCCGTTTAAGCTGACCTATCCCCAGTACATTACGCTACTGGCACTCTGGGAAAACAGCCCCATGACTGTGCGTGAACTCGGTTCCCACGTCAACTTAGATAGTGGAACTTTGACCCCACTACTCAAACGGATGCAAACCCAAGGATGGGTTGAACGTAATCGCGATGAAAATGACGAACGCCAAGTCAATATTTCGTTATCACAAAAAGCCATTGATGCCAAACCGGAAATCTTTGCCCACGTGAATACGTGCATGGATCTTCTCGGAATGGATGAAAAGACCTACGCCGAAACGCGTGATACGGTCAACTTCGCCGGCGAACGCATTAAAAATGCCGACCCGAAGACCGTCCCCTACACGGGCGACGATGAACTTTAGTCAATAATTATGCGGCACCTCGGTCTTGCGAGGTGTTTTTTTGTCACGTAAAAAGCGGCCTAACCCCACATCAATGTGCGTTAAGCCGCTGTCTTTTTTCTAAGTTAGTAAACTATAAACGATAATACTCATGGCGCCAAAATTGATCAAAAAGTGTAACAAGATGGAATCTTGCAGTTTACCCGTCAACCGGTAAACTGACGCGAGGATTAACCCCATCCCGACGTATATTAAAAAACTAGGAATAGTTGAACTGCTGTGGAGACTGCCAAAAACTAGTCCACTCAGCAAGATTTTTAACCATTCTTGTTTAAAAAATAAATTGGTCAACACGCCGCGAAAGACCATTTCTTCCATGATAGGCGTTAGAAAGACTGCACTAAACGCCATCAACCAAAAGGCCCAGGGGCTACCAATCATCAACGACTTAATCGCAGCATTATTTTGCGTCTGAGTTTGATGGTATACCAGGCGATTGATTATTTCAAAAACACTTTCACAAACAATAATCGCCAAATATCCTGTCAAAACAATGCCCAAGTCTTCACGTTTCATCGGTCGCCAGCGCTGTTCACCAGTATAGTGTCGCGTTACCACACTCGCCAAGCCAATGACGACTAAAAAAGCGGCAAAGTATAAAATGACGAGGGCGATTCGCCAACCGAACCAGTCATTAGTGTGGGATAATTCGTTAATTAATCTCAGTAACATTGGGGGAATCACGACGCCAATAATCAAGGCGCCCGTCACGGTGACCCGTAATAACCAACTCAATCCGCGATCTACTGCTTGCATCAACCTCACCTCTCAATGATATTTTACCGCAGTCATTTTTGACATACACGGATTCGCGCCCCTAAATATCCCCATTGAAGTTATGGTTGAAATAACCCTCTTTTATAAAAATCAACATATACATTTAAAAATAAAACTATATTTTTTCAACAATCAGGCAAATCTTCACACTTTCTTCACATTTATATAATACTATATCTTTGTACCTAATAATTATACACTTGTTCATTTTACTCCCCCAAAGTGGATGGACAAGTAAGTACAATCCCCCATATTGTACTTAAACCTAACTCTTTGGCCCTACTGCGCAAGCGGTAGAGTCATTTTTTTGTTTAAAATCACACCAAATCTATATTCCTTCAGTACCGACTGAACCTATTCTATTCTTCATTTCTATATTTTTTCCAAAGAAACTAATAAGATATTTTATACATAGTACTCAAACCAAGTGCTTTAGTCCGAGCGAAAAAATGGCCGGCCCATTTTTCACTCAATAATTTTCCAGCACACTGCCCTATTTTTATGAGTTGCTAATATGACTGTCATTAATAAAACAATCCTTATAAAGCACTGCAAAACCTGATACTACGCGGCTAACACGTCTTGAATTTGCCGCTGACTAGCGTAAAATAATTAGTATAATGATATTCGGTAACAACCAATCCTCATTTTGAGAAGTTACCAGTCACCGTAAGTCGTGATTACTTCTCAAAATGAGGCTTTTTCCGTCTTGGATTGCTGCTCACAACGAATATGAACTGCAATGACGGGCTTTTTTTAACATCGGGGAGTTCCATATCAAACACTGAATTACTTTGGAGGAAGACTACCATGGCAAAGTTTTGTCCGCTTTGTGGGAATAAAGTTGGTGTAATCAGCGGGTATGTGCTAAAAGACACCAAAGTTTGTGTGAACTGCGGCAATCAAGTCGGCCTAGCTGGCGATTATTTGGCGGCGGGTTACATGACTTTGAGTGAACTCAAAGGCCTCATTAACAATCATCAAACCATTGATGCTAAAGCCTATCGGCGGCAACATCGGGCCGCCGAAAAAGCCGCGACTGACGCTACTTCGGACCAGGCAATAGCGATTTTACAGGCTAAAAAAGCAACTGAAAAGCGCGCGCAACAGCAACAACGGGCAACTGACAAAGCGGCCGAAAAGACTAGTCAGGATCGGCGTGACTGGCTCAAAGCGGCCGCTAAAGCCGATCACAGTAGCAAGTTTGGCAAAATCTATTTAGACTTTAAAAGCGCTAGGATTTTCATCGACCCACTCTTAAGCACCGACTATCGCCTATATGACTTTTCCGACTTGGATCATTACAAAATCTATCAAGAGCCCACGACCATCAAAAAAGGCCACGCTTTAACGGATTCCATCCTCGGCGGTATGGTGGCCGGCCCTGCTGGTGCGATGTATGGCGCAATGGCTGGCGAACAACGTTATAGTGCGGTGGCGAAGCTGGGCGTCGTATTGTATTTCAACGACGGGAGCACCCAAATCATCATGTTTATTAAGTCAACCACCGAAACTGATAGTTCAACTTATCAAAACGCCTGCGCTACCGTCGACCGGTTATGTAAACAACTCGATCAAATCTTACAAGCACCGACTCAACACACCTTGTCTGCGAAACCAACTGATACGCAAATGCAAAAACTGATTCAGTTACGTGACGCAGGTATCATTACTTCAGCGGAATTTGAAGCAAAAAAAAGACAAATTTTAGAATTTTAGTCAAGGGGAAGACCAATGCTCGCATTTTTAATTGTCATTATAATTTTATCATTCAAGTTTTTAGATAAAGCCGCACCATACGTCATTATCGCCGCCATTTTACTTTATATTTATCACCTAATTAAAGGAGCCTTTCTCTTTATCTGGCGCGGAGTCACTAGCACGCCTGGACTGATTATCATTGGCACGATTGCCGTCATTGTGTTGTTGACGCTAGTGCTGACCGCAAACATGTGTGATGTCTGTTCAAAAAAATATCGTCACGGCACTTTAGCGCATGTTAAAGACGGCAAAGTCTGTTTCAATTGCCTACAGCAAGTCGGCGTTGATTTGACGCAACTGCCAACGGATATTTCAGTCGAAAAAACACTGAGCGTTAAAGATATCAAAGATTTACAAGCTCACCATACCGTCATTGATCCATTAAATCGGTGGCAATACTACCAAACGCATGCCACCGATGAAGCGCCTACCACTACTAAATCTGCCATGGATGCTAGTTTAAGTACTCAAGACACCGCCGATTTACATGAGTTGAAGGCGCTCCTGGATGACGGCATTATCACGCAAGCGGAATTTGATGCTAAGAAAAAACAAATATTGGGACTTTGAATCGTCCAACTCAAAACTACTGCGGGTACTGACCTAAAACCGCGGTAGTTTTTTTGCAACTCGACGCACAAAAAAACCCCGGTTCCCCCAGACTTCACTCCTCTTAACTAGCATAGCCACCAAACCACACTAGCAAAATATCAAAAATTAAAAATAACAAATTAAATTGCAACAACCACCAGTTCATTAATCCTTTTTCCCGTATCATCCCAATGATTGCTAACACCATCCCGATAATGGGAATCAGGCCACCTTGCAATAACCGATAGAGTGGCAAGTACCCTTGATGATTGCCGAACCACGGCCCACTTAATTGGCCCAGTAACACGAAAAATAAAAAGACCCCGATATTTAATAACGAACAAGCAAATGCGGTTTCGGTAATCGTCCCCATCGACAAACGGTAGTGGTATCGAAAGCGTAAAATGCCGGTGCCAATTGTGCCGATGACTAAAATAACGCCAATCACTAACATAAGTTTTCACGACTCCTTTTCCTCATTGCTACCTTACGCTTCTTCAGCAATAGTGCCTATAATTTCCGGCAAGCTTAACCCTTTTTTAGCAAACCACTTGTCGCCGGCGCCACGAAAAAAAGCGCCCTGCACAATGGCAACACGCTTACTCCCAGTGGGTTGATACCTATACCTAACCCTTTGACGCTACTGGTACTTTTAATACTTCTGATTTCAGGCCCACAACTTGGACAACTACTCGCTTTTGACCTTTTATCGGCATTTGAACGCGAAAACGGCCGTCGGATTTATTTGAAATCACTTGTCGAACCGTTTTTCCGGACCGAAACGTCACAATAACCCCATGTTTTGTGTGTCCTGTAATCGTTGCGGAGCGCGATGTTGCTTGATAATCCAGCTTGGCAACGACTTGATGGCGGTCTTGGCGATGATCGCCTTGCAGCGTATACTCAGAGCCAAATATCAACAATGCGCCGGCCAGAATCATCAAAGCCAATGACCAAAATTGTTTCATCAATGCATCCCCCTAACCGGTCCCCACGACCGGTTCTTTCGATAGATTAATCATACCTGCTAACGGCTTAAAACCGACAAAAAAGGTGCAAACCATAAAATAGGTTGCACCAACGTTATTATTATTTTATTCATATTAACGGTTATGTTACATAAGAGTTAAGTTAGCTCAACTCAACTGACAACTGCGACTTCTTGATTAACGCCAACAAATCATGCATTTTACGAATGGCGATGTCGACGGACTCGCCGTTTTCAAAGTAACCGAGCTGATTTTGCTTGTCGACGCGCACGAGCTTTTGGGGATTTACCAAGAAGCTCTTATGCACTCGAAATAATTCGGGATGTGCCACCGTTTCATCGCTAATTTTACCGTTATACTGCACGATACGCTCTGTTAAATGTAAGACTAGCTTATTACGACTAGTCCCCGTTTCAATAAAGAGCACTTGGTCGAGCGGCAAGTTGAAGAGTTGGCCACCCTTTGAATACGAAAACATGGCTTTGCTGACGACACCTTGTTTTGTATAACGTTCATACGCGACCCGGATATCTTTTTCAACTTTCGCTTTGACGGTATCTTGACCTAAGTCCTTGACCACAAAGTCGAGTGGTTCAATCCGACGTTCAAAGGTCAAAAAGGCCATCTCGGAGTGGGTCGAAACAAATACGATTTTAGCGTTCACATCAAGTTCACGAATCTTGGTCGCTAACTCTAACCCGTTCAGCGCTTGCCCAGTATACTCAATATCTAAAAAATATAACCCTTCGACCGCAGGATTCGTCTGTAAATAATCTAAAATATCTTGTGCCCGGCTCGTCGCCAACGTCAAGCCCATATCAAAATCATTGATCATAATATGATTGGTGATAATTTGCTTTAAGGTTGCGAGTTGTTCCGGATCATCTTCCACAACAAAGGTCTTTAACAAGTTGTTCACTCACTTTCAATACTAATCACAAATTCAAACCGTTGCCGCGCCGCAATTTCATAGGTCACATTATCTAGCGGGTCTAACAACTCACGCACAGTCGCCAGTCCTTGACCGTGACCTTGGCCTTTGGACGTATTGCCGGCCACCATCAACTCATCGAGTCGTTCAATCGGCGCACGCAGTGAATTACTAAAAATCAATTCGACCATTTTCGGATACTTGACCACCGCCACAGCAATTTGGCCACCACTTTGGCCTTTGACCGCATCGATGGCATTATCCAACAAGATACCGCTACAACGCGCCAAGGTCACCGGGTCAATCGCTAACTGCCCGACAGCATCGTTGGCTTCCAAGCGCACTTGAATACCCGCTTGCCGTGCAATTGAAAATTTATTTTGAATAATCGCTTTTAAGGATTTATCTTTAATTTGTTCCAAATTGTCAAAGTGGCCGAAATCCCGGGTCAGACTTTGTTGTGACCGGTTAACCACTTGATCAAAATACTGTTTTAATTCTTGATTATCATCCTCATGAATATATTCACCTAATGATAATAAGATATTTTGATAATCATGCCGAAATTTTCGTAAATTTTGGTAACTTTTTTCCAAATTTTTAACGTAAATATCATATTGATGCCGTTCCAAAGCTTGTCGTTGGGCTTGCACCCGCATGGTATAGCTATAGAACAAGTAAATAAAGGTCCCGCCGTTGATCATCAAGATGGCCACTAAAATAATCATCAAGATACCTAGGAAACCGGAGCCAATATTGTAATTATCGGCCGCCGTCGTAATGGCAAAAAAGGCAATCGCCACGACGGCTAAGGCGCTCACGATAACGTTGAGCATCACTTCATCGGCAAACTGTTGCGGATGGCGTTTGTGAATCAGTCGAAAACTAATCGCAACGGCTAACATGCAAGCCGTCACGACCGACTCACCGACTACTTCGAATAACCAACCACTCCACTGATCGAGTCCCCAATTGAACATATGGAAAATCGTTTCTGTCGCTAGATTACCAAAGAAGCTGAATAAGATATACGCCAACGTCGCGGTCAGACTGGTCACAATAAAGTACTTTTTATTGCGAACAAACCACAGTAAGCCAAGATTAACAATGAAGGTTTCAATGTCCGAATAATCGTCATACAACATATACAGTCCGGTCAGGAACAGGGCCATGAAGACCACCATTACATAAACGCGGCGCTGCCGCAACTCACGATTAATCAATATTTGCAGCATAAATACCAACATGACCGAATACCAGTGGTCAAAAGCGGCAATATACCAATAAACATAAACGATGACTAGGCCCCTCCCCCCGCGAACCGCTTAATTCAATACTCCTATTGTATCGAAAGACCGGCCTTTTGTATATTTTCCCGCGAGAAACTTAATAATCTTTAACCATTGCTGGCACGGATGTGGTCACTCGAATGCAACCAGACCACCGGCGACTGGTAGCTTCTGAACTAATCATGACAATAATCTGTCATTATCAGAATAGCGGTCTAAGCGAAAGACGCCACCTGAGAAAAAATTTCTCAAGTGGCGTCTTATCAAATTGATTGATGACTAGTGAAAGTCACCCGGCATATAGCTTTCAATCACGGCCGTCGTATTGAAAGTTTCGAAACTATGAAAACTAGCTTCGTCAATCTCCGCATAACGTACCGCAATTTGTGGGCGTTCACTTAAATCGAACATGTCCACATAATTAAATTCCAAATATTTTTTATGTTCACTATGAATAAAGCCGGTATAACTGTCACCGTGCTTCTTAATCCGGCCGGACAATTGAATCACTTGATCATGTTTGAAGGCCAACTTCAACAATTGCTTGAGTAACGAATGCTTGGCATCTTTTTTCAACAACTTCGTTACTAACCGATCAGTATTCCAAATATCATAGTAGCCGCGTTGTTGCGCTAAGCTCACAATGGTCGCCATACTCTTCAAATAATCAGTACCTGTGACCACTTTGGCAATCGCTGCTTTACGGAAAACAACGACGCCATCTAACTCACCGTCAACATTAATGGCTTCGACTAAGACAAACTTGTCGTCTTGTTGCATGACATAGCCCACGCTGAACTGTTCGTTGGTCCCTTTGGCAAAGAGTTCCACGAGGTAATTGTTCTTAATTGCTTTGGCTAAATCGTCACGAATCGCACTCATGCGCGTTCCCCCATTCACTGATGTCCAGTGAGTGATCACTGGCAAAAATTATAGTACACCACTATATTTTCAATATCTATCATACCACTTGTAAAAGCATCAGTTCAAATAGAGTATGGCTGGCTTGTACGATAACAACGTTTACAAAATAAACTTATTAATAATCTCGGCCATGGCATCGTGATTATTATCGGCAGTCGTCACGTATTTGGCGGCCGCTTTGACACTGTCAATCCCGTTAGCCACACTCACCGGTAGGCCGACGACTTTCAGCATCGGCAAGTCATTGCCATTATCCCCGGCCGCAATAATTTCAGCGGGCTTGATGCCAAGCTTTTCACCCAGTTGCACGGTCGCGGACCCTTTATTCACGCCGGCCCGATTAAATTCAACATAGCGGTCAGAGGAATAAGTCACGGCAATTTCAGTCGGATCAACGACTTGTTCCACATCCGCGCGCATCTGCCGCCGTTTTGGCATCGTCGGCAAGGCCATGATGACTTTCATCACATTTAAATCCTTAAACATTGAAAAATCAGCCGTCGTCATAATTTCAAAGCTGACGCCGCGATTGGTCAAATACGCCGAATCTTCTGGCGTCGGATTATAAATGTAGAGCACGTCTTGCGTATAAACATGGGTCGCCGCTTCACGGTTAGCCGCCCCGGCTTCAAAAATCGCCTTAGCCGTGGCATATGGCATCGCATTAACCATCATTGGCCGGTTACCGTCGTTTTCCAACACTAAGCCGCCATTATATGAAATGGAATATTGGTTCGGTTGATCACGTAAGCCCATCGTGGCTAAGTCATTTTGAAATGACGTATAACTACGCCCCGAGTTTGGCACAAAATAAACGCCTTTGGCACTGGCGGCTTTAATGGCCGCCGCATTTTTCTCGGATAAGCTACCGTCATCGTTCATCAAAGTTTCGTCTAAATCACAAACAATCATTTTATACATTGAAATACCCTCTCATTACTAGTCTTCTCTTTTCACTTTAGCGAAGTCATGGCGGAAATGCAACCGCTTTACTGACGTTCAATCTATTCGGTTAGAATAAGTAAAAAAATTTTTTGTTCATTTTCAGCGAAAAATAAACTTTATATCCGTTATGGTAGATTGCAAATTTAATCCGAATTTTTGGACAAATTGTTCAGCATAACCT
>NZ_AYGX02000151.1 GCF_000498955.2 Lactiplantibacillus fabifermentans DSM 21115
GATGCAACTTCTTGAGTGATTTGTTTGTTGCTGATGCTCTTATTCAGCCAACGAGGGTCGAATTCAATTTCATCCACCCCAACGTCGTAATTGGGTGCCATTTCAGCAATCAAGCCCATCACGTCAGCTTTGCGTTGTTCACGGCGTTGAACCTCCAGCTCACCAAGCCCTTCATCAATCGGATCAATGATCATGTCGATGCTGGCTTCAAGCTTTTTGACCTCGGTTTCAAACTCACGTAATGGTTGATTATAATTTCGCTTGATTTCTTTGCGCCGATCATCAAGCGCCTTTTTGAGCTTGTTCAATTTGGCTCG
>NZ_AYGX02000152.1 GCF_000498955.2 Lactiplantibacillus fabifermentans DSM 21115
GCTGATCTTTTTTGTCCGAACAGCGTTCGGATTAATTTTACAATCTACCAAATAACAATAACTATGCTAAATTACAGGGGCGTCCCTTAACTGATACTGAGTTTAATCAGGTTAAACGGGCAATTGAAGTCCGAACACCTTACGAAGCGGCTAAATTACTAGCTGCCGAAAATGGCATTGGCAAAGTTGAAGTTGAACGTGATGATGCTAAGCTGGGCACGGTGACGCTTGAGTTGTTCTGGAAAGCGGACGTCGCCGGCGGTAAATCTAGTTATGAAGTGGTCCGACAAGCAGTACGACCAAGGTTAGCTGGTACTCAAGATGTCGATCCTGATCGCCGGTTTGACGTAACCCTATTGATTAATGGGTTACCCTTAATTCAATTGGAACTAAAAAAAGCCACGGTCGAACTTAACCAGGCTTTTAATCAAATTGAAAAATATGCGCAGGAAGGTAAATATACGGGGATTTACTCGCTGCTGCAAATGTTTGTGATTATGACGCCGGATAGTACGGCGTATTTCGCGAATGCCGAACCGGATCATTTTAATAAAGCTTTTTTGTTCAATTGGCGGACGCGGGATAATCACCCCGTGGAAAACGGCTTAGCGTTCACGCGCCAAGTCCTTAATATTCCCATGGCCCACAAAATGGTCAGTGAATATACGGTCATCGACCAAGAACGTCAGAGCTTAATTCTCTTACGGCCTTATCAGATTTATGCGATTGAAGCCGTGATGCACCGGATTCATGACCATCAAGATGGCTTTGTTTGGCATACCACGGGTTCTGGTAAAACACTCACCTCATATAAAACCGCTAAATTAGCGGCGCAAGATCCTGGTGTCGATAAGGTCATCTTCTTAGTTGACCGGCGGGATTTAGATGAACAGACAACTAGCAACTTTAGTGCCTATGCCGCCAATGATGATATTGCCATTAACGAAGCCCAAAATACCGGTGATTTAATGCGTAAGTTGCAACAAAATGACGGTAAGGTCTTGGTTACCTCGATTCAAAAACTCCATCGGGCGGTCAAAAAAACGCAAGCCCAGTTGGAAACCGGTAAGCAATCCCGCTTTAGCAAGACTTTAAAACAACGGGTAATCTTCTTTGTTGACGAAGCCCACCGGTCGCAGTTTGGTAAGATGCAAAAGGAAATTCGGGCAGCGTTTGTCAATAGTAATTGGTATGGTTACACCGGCACCCCCATCTTTAATGAAAATAAGAAACAGCTCAAGGGTGATCTAGCGGTCACGACTGAGGAGCTATTTGGTAAAGTCTGTCACGTTTATAACTTGCGAGATGCCTTAGAGGACCAAGCCGTGTTACCGTTTAACGTCGAACACGTAACAACAATTGGCAAAGATACGTTAATAACCCGGGCCCTCGAGAAAGAAACCCAGCGCGTCAAAGCACGTCGCGATAAGCAAGGCCGCCTGCTGAGTACAGCTGATGAAGCAAAAATTCGAGCCAAGATTCAAGCGATGTCAGTGAAGGACTTGGAAGAAACGTATTTAACTCCGGCTGACTTTGAGACCGATGAACATATTAACCAAGTTGTTCAATATATTTTACAAAAAGGCCCGCGTAAAACGAGTTTGGGTCATGGCAACTATAATGCTATTTTGACCACCAGTTCCATTGAAATGGCGCAACGCTATTATCAAGCCTTTAAGGCCGCTAAAAGGGCCACTCACAATCAGCTAGATCCTGATTGGCCCCGAATTGCGATTACTTATGCATTAAGTGAAAACGAAGATCAGAGTGCGCAAAAACATGACCAAATGGCCACCATTTTAAAAGATTATAATCAGCAGTATCACACTAATTTTGATTTAACTGATTTGAATCTCTACAACGAAGATGTCGCGAAACGGGCCGCCCGGCGTGAGGCGGTCTTTGCTCATTTACCAACGGATCAAGAAATAAATTTAGTGATTGTCGTCCGCCGTTTATTAACAGGCTTTGATGCCCCTCGGCTAAACACGCTCTTTGTTGACCGCACCTTAGCCTATCAAGAACTTATTCAAGCCTACTCACGCACCAACCGGCTCCAAAACCGGGAATTAAAACAAGAAGGCCAAATTGTGACCTTTCGGGTACCGGCAATCATGGAAGCTAATGAACGTGAAGCTTACAAGTTATATAGTGGCGAAGGCTCTTTTAATGTCATCATTCGTCCCACTTATCAGCAGGCCGTCTTAAAATTTCAAAAGGCTGTGGTGGACTTAAAAGCCATTGCCCCAACGCCGACGGCGGCCGATGACCTGAAAGGAACCACTGCCAAGGTGCAGTTTGTGAAAGCCTTTCGCCAAGTGAATCAACAATTGAACTCACTATCGATGTACAACGATTTTACTTGGAAAAATAGTGAAAAGGCCTTTGGTATCGCTCAGCCCGAAGTAGAATCCTATACGGGTAAATATCTGCGGATTAAAGCGGCGGTTACTAACCAAGAGCCTGAGAAAGTCCCCGAAGAATTAGCTGCCTTAGACTTTTCCCTAGCCGTTGGTTCAGTCGTCTTGGTGGATTATGATTATTTGACGCAATTAATTCAAGATTGGATTGATGAACAGCAACAGTACTCGACGCCTGATCAAGCCCAAGCGCATATGACGGATTATCTGCAAAATAGTGCCAAAGTACAGGCTAGTTTGAATAAATTGGCGGAAACGCAACCGCAACAGGCCCAGTTAATTCGCGAAGCCATGCCTTATATTGAGCAACAAATGCAACAGTCTCAGCAACAGAGTGACCAAAATCAAGCGCCAGTAGCGTTGAATGCTCGGGAGTTGGTGGCTGATTACGCCCAGAGACAATTGGTCAAAAAAACGTCGGTCTTTGCCCACACGTGGGGCTTAGATCAAGCAGCCCTATTACGGGTGGCACGTGAACACACCGTGGGTACTGATGAATGGCATCATGAACAAGAATTAACGCAGTCAGCGAATTTAGCAGCGGCCTTACAAGCTCAAACTGCCGCTGGGCCGAAGATTCCAGCTATTTTGCCACTATACCGGATTAAGTCCCAGGCCGCTTGGCGGCAGTTTATTGAACACGATTTAGCAATTTATCTACAAAAATAAGTGAGGTTAAACAATGTCAGAAAAAACAATGCAAGCTAGTCAACTTGAAAGCGCCCTATGGAATGCGGCCGATGTCTTACGCGGGAAAATGGACGCTTCTGAATATAAAAATTATTTATTGGGGTTAATTTTTTATCGGTTTCTATCTGAGAAAACCTTAACGACCTTTAGTGATTGGGCAGGCGAAACCGAAAATGTCACTCAGAAATATGCTCAGTATATGGATCCGCAGTTTGAGTTGGAAGGCGTCTCAGTGCAGCCCAGTTTAGTGGAGTATTTGCAAAACACGCTCGGCTATTTAATTCAACCCCAAGCGTTGTACACCACCCTGATTGGCAAGATTCAAGCCCATACTTTTGCGTTAGACGATTTATCTCAAGCACTTCATGATCTGGAACAGTCGACACAAAATCTATCTTCAGCGCAAGACTTTTCGGGCTTGTTTGCCGATGTGGATTTAAGTAGTAATAAATTAGGCAGTTCTTTACAACAACGGAATCAAACTATCAGTGATACTATGTTAGCTTTAAATGCGATTGATCTTATCCATCATCAAGGCGACGTCCTAGGTGACGCCTATGAATACTTAATCGCGCAATTTGCCAGTGATTCCGGTAAAAAAGCGGGTGAATTTTATACCCCGCGGCAGGTGTCCGACATTATTGCCCAGATTGTGACCTATCAGCGCAATGCAGGTGATAACCAAGTGCGGACTATCTATGATCCAGCAGTTGGTTCTGGTTCGCTGCTGTTGAATGTGGGACAACATGTGCAAGAGCCCAGTTTAGTGAGTTATCACGGCCAAGAACTGAACACCACGACCTATAACCTGGCCCGGATGAACCTCATGCTACATGGAGTCTCGTATGACGATATGCACTTACGCAATGGTGACACGTTAAGTAAAGATTGGCCGGTTGACGAACCTTACTTATTTGACGCGGTCGTTATGAATCCGCCCTACTCGGCACACTGGGATAACAGTGACAAACGCTTGTCTGATCCCCGTTTCCGCGACTATGGCGTCTTACCGCCTAAATCTAAAGCCGACTTTGCCTTCCTACTACATGGCTTTTATCATTTGCAGGAACATGGGACTATGGGCATTGTCTTACCCCATGGCGTGCTATTTCGGGGGGCTAAGGAAGGTAAGATTCGTCAAAAGCTCCTGTTAGATAACCGGATTGATGCCATTATTGGACTGCCCGCCAACATCTTTCATTCCACTGGTATTCCAACGTTAATCATGATTTTAAAAAAACACAAAACCACTGACGACGTCTTGTTTATTGATGCGTCCCGGGAATTTGAAAAGGACAAGAATCAAAATAAGCTAACGGCAGCCAATATTCAAAAAATTGTGACCACTTATCAAAACCGGCAAGATGTCGATAAATATGCTCATGTGGCCTCACCGGCGGAAATCAAGGAAAATGATTATAATTTAAATATTCCGCGCTACGTTGATACGTTTGAACCGGAACCCGAGATTGATCTGGACCAAGTTAAAGCTGATCTAAAGCAACTAGACCAGGAAATCAGTCAGAATGAACAAGCCTTTAATGAATTAGCTAACCAGTTAGTGGCCACCCAGGTGAATGACCAGTCAAAACCGGAGGCTCACAATGAAGAATAACCAAGCTAAATATCCGCAATTAAGATTTAAAGGCTTCACTGATCCTTGGGAAAAGCGTACTTTAGGCCAAACTACAACCAAAGCCAAATCATACTCATTGTCACGCGATGTGGAACGTGATCATGAAACTGGATACCGTTATATCCATTATGGTGATATCCATACTGGAGTTGCTGATATTGTTACAGAGCACACCAAGTTGCCAAATATTGAACCAGCTAATTACGATGAACTCAGAGTTAATGACTTAGTAGTTGCTGACGCTTCTGAAGACTATCAGGGAATCGCTGAACCAGCTGTTGTTGGTGGTTTACCCACGCAGCACCTGGTGGCAGGACTTCATACTATTACTCTGCGCCCCAGCTCTGCGAACTCCCTGTATCTTTACTATCTTCTCCACACCGACTCTTTTAAACACTTCGGCTACCAAATGGGAACTGGATTAAAGGTGTTTGGAATTAGCTGGTCGAATCTTTCAAAATTCACCTTCATGATTCCTTCTCGACCAGAACAAGAAATGATTGTTAGACTCATCGAATCCGTTGACAACCTGATCGCAGTCAACCAGCGTAAGTTATCTAAGCTTAAGGAACTTAAACAGGGCTATTTGCAGAAACTATTCCCTAAAAATGGTAGCAAGTTCCCGCAATTAAGATTTGCAGGGTTTGCTGACGCTTGGGAACAGCGTAAGCTTGGGGACATTGTCGTATTTTTGAACGGCAGAGCATATAAACAAGCAGAATTATTGGATTCTGGTAAATACCCTGTACTCCGAGTTGGAAATTTTAACACAAATGATAAGTGGTACTACTCTGATCTGGAGTTGCCGGCAAAGAATTATGCAGATAAGGGAGATCTTCTTTACACGTGGGCAACAGCATTTGGACCGCATATTTGGAAGGGTCCAAAAGTTATCTATCACTATCACATCTGGAAAGTTGAAACAACGAGTGATATTTCAAAAAATTTTGCTGTTCATCTCTTGGACGCAGATCAAGCTCAAATGACAAACAGCTTAAACGGTTCCACGATGGTTCATATCACCAAGGGAACCATGGAGAACAAGATAGTTACGATCCCAGGCATTTCTGAGCAACGCAATATGGCGAGACTACTAGATCAACTTGATTGCACTATCGCTCTTCATCAGCGTAAGCTTGAAAAACTCCAAGAACTTAAAAAAGGGTATCTACAAAAGATGTTTTGCTGAGCTTAATTTGATCAAATTTAGGATCCTATGAAACCCCATGACTTAATTTTTATTGTGCTTGGTCAACACTTAATTCACCTGTATAATGGATTACGCAGGAAGTTTTAAGGGCGGTGGCTGTCTTTTTCCTTGCGAGGTGAGGCCCATGGGAACATGGAATAATCTTCAGGAAAGTTTCACAGTCAATGAGCGTCTTCCAGACACTCTCGTTGATGTTGCTGTTTGCAATGTTTATTTTAGCGTTGCTAACATACATCGACAAAAGGAACAAATAAAAAAGCCGCCCTGCGTAACTTTGGCTAGGTTACAGGGTGACTCAACTATCATTTCTTAACTAATGCCACCGCCTTTGAAGCGGCTTGCGCGGGAAGTCTTGTTAGCGCAAGACTTCCTTTTTCTATTACATTATAGCATGACCTTTAAAAACTGGCTAACGTTTTAGACTTTGATCAAGTTCGGATTCGGGTTGTTTGATCTCCGGATTCTGTTCAGCAAATGCTTTCAGTTGTTTTTGAGTTCGATCACTAATTTCTTGGTGCACATCGTTTAACTGGTTTTTAAATTGCGCTTTCTGTTGTGGACTAATTGCTTGTTGAACTTGTTGTTGCAAGCCTTGATATGACTGATTAAGATCCTGGGCGGATAGCTTTTTTTAATCATGCTCAGGCTCTTTTGGTGCTTCTTGTAAGCCTAATTGTTTGGTTAAGCCATCGCTAAGCTCAATCACTTTGTTGCTCACTTGCTGGATCTCACTTAAAGCACTATGGATTACAGTTTTATCTTTAGCCCAGGTAGCCACATAACCGAGGGAGTAGTTACTGGTATCAACGCCAATATTTTGCATGGCAACATACGCAACCGCTTCGGCTTGGGTTTCCTGATAGGATCGTGGGCGATCTTTAAAGGCTGATTTTAACCCGTGTAGCTGACTATGCGCATATTCATGATATAACGTCTTTAGTTTTAAAGCATTATCTGGTTCATCACTACCAATAACAATTTCATTAGTGCTGGGTTGAAAATATTCCTTAGCCCCATTTAGCGTTGCTAAAGGCACTTCACTGACTTGAAGATCGGTTTGTTGGTTTAAATAATCTTTGAACGCGTTATACAAGCTCGTTACATTCTGATGATCAGCCAAGTTTTCTTTGACAAAATCCTTAGCGCTTAACACTGGTTCACCGCTAGTTTGTGACACATCAAAGACAGGTAGATAACGATAACCGACAACGGCCCGCTCATCGGTGGTATCAAGACGCTTTTGCTCGGCTGGTGTTAACTTCTTAATAATCGGGGCTGCAATCCGAATGGCTTTTGCGCCCCGGTTGACGGTGCGGTTAAAAGTTGTAGTCTGATTTTTTCTCATAGTTAAATGCTTTCCAGATGTTCTTTCAATCGTGATAATGACAATAGCCTGCTTACAACTAGTTATGTGGTAGATTGTAAAATTAATCCGAACGCTGTTCGGACAAAAAAGATCAGCT
>NZ_AYGX02000153.1 GCF_000498955.2 Lactiplantibacillus fabifermentans DSM 21115
GAAGCTGATCTTTTTTGTCCGAACAGCGTTCGGATTAATTTTACAATCTACCTTACACCTTAATAAATATTCAGAAAAAACATCGAACAACAACCATAAATGGTGCGGCCACAAACAAAATCGTAGTCGCACCATTTTATACAAAAATCAATTTAGTTGGGCGTCAGTGATAATGGGAGACGCCGGGTAAGTGCGTTAGTTCGACACGATTTTGGTCGAGCTTACGGCACCGACATTTTTGGAAATTCTTACTTGAAGTCGATTATCAACGGCTAGTTTTTGATTAGCCCAGCCGCTATTGAAACCGCCTAGATCCAATTTCATCTATTTTGAAACTAGGATGAAATTAGTAGTTGGCGGGCCGTAATGGAATCGTCCTGAAAGTGGCGTTAACGGGCGTTTTTTGGCCGTTTACACCACGGACGTCTTTTGAGACCTGACCTTTGGGCTCAAAAGCGAGGTTCAAGACGTTTCTCAAGCTTGGACCGGTCCCAGGACGATGGAATTACGGTTCGCCAACTGCGGCAATTCCTAATTAATTTTCAAACTGATTCGTCCGACTGAGTTCGTTGAACCACCCGGCCGACTTTTTCAAGGTCTTCGTTTGCGTATGAATATCATCACGAATCAAGCCGTAACGGTTGTGGTAAGCATGGTTCCATGACCAGCAATCAATCCCACTCCACACAAAGTAGCCTAAACAATTAGAACCGGCATTGATACCCTTAACGAGCGCCGTTAGATGTTCTTTCATGAAGTCAATCCGGTAATCATCTTGCACGATACCCTTTTCGTCCATGAAGCGTTCTTCACCGGCTACCCCCATGCCATTTTCCGAAATGAACCACGGAATATTATGGTAGTTTTCACGAATGTTATTCGCAATATCAGTCATCGCGGTTGGGTAAATTTCCCAACCACGGTCGACATTCATCACGCGCCCCGGCATTTCATATTCTTTGAAATAAATGTCGGGTAGCCAAGGTTGGAGGCTGGTTGGTGAAATATCCGGCCGTTGGACCCGGAATGGATGGTAATAGTTCACCCCTAAATAATCGACAGGATTAGCAGCGATTATCGCTAATTCCGCCGGCGTACTATCCCATAAAACGCCATCCCGCGTGAAGCGCTCGACCAATTTATCCGGAAAATGTCCTAAAACGGCGGGGTCTAAGAACAAGTTGTTCGACCACTGTTCCGCAAAATCGGCTGCTTCCACATCGGCTGGATCATCAGAAGCCGGATAAGCCGGCGTTAAGTTCAAAATAATCCCAATGCGTTTTTCCGCGGCGGGGCAAATTTCATGGAACTTCGCAATTGCTTTAGCCGACGCCAAGTTCATGTTATACGCCACTTGCACGGCTTTCGGGCCGTCAACGACTTGCGGATAGTGCCAGCCATATAAATATTGGCCATCGACGACCACTTTAGGTTCATTGAACGTGAACCAATCATCGACGCGGTCCCCGAACAGTTCAAAACATTGCGTCGCAAATTTCACAAATAAGTCAACGACGTGTTTGGATTCCCAACCACCGTACTTATCGTAAAGTTCCACCGGCAAATCAAAATGGTGCAAGTTGATATATGGTTTGATATGGTGGGCCAGCATCGCATCAATCACGTGATTATAAAATGCCACGCCGTCGTCATTTAAGCTAGCGGTTTCAAAATCATCAATCAAACGGGTCCATTGAATCGACGTCCGCAAACCTTTAATGCCCGCTTGTTCCATTAATGCTAAATCATTTTCGTAGTCATTATAAAAATTGGAAGCCGTATCCGGCCCCACCCCAGCATCAAAGGCACTGGGTTCAGTCGCAAACCAGTAATCGAAGACATTTTGATGCTGCTTGTGAAAGTTACCTTCCGTTTGGGGACCCGATGTCGCAGCGCCCCACATAAAGTTGTCAGGAAAAGTTGGCATGGATTGGTGATCTCCTCTATTAGATATATTTAACGGCCTCAAAATGGCACCGTTTCCATACGCCCGATTATACCTTATTTATCCCGTGATTACCCGGATTATCACCATTTTCTTACTAGTGGTTGCCGATAACGGCACGCAAAAAAAGTGAGCCAATTACCAAGAATGGTAATTGAACCCACTTTTTAGTGACTGGCCCATTTTCGTGATGCCAGCCGTTCCTCAAAACTGAGAATTATTTCTTAATCTTCTTCAGCTTCCGCCGCATCGCTAGCGTTAGCTGTGGCTTGTTGCATTTTACCGAGTACGCCGCGGGCAATTGGACCCACGATGATAAGTTGTAACGGTAAAGCGACAATCAAGTTAAAAATCCAAGTATGACCGTACGTGGCAAGCACGTGACTCCCGGTCAATTCACCTTCCACCGCAATCCCAAATAGGGACATGCAAGTTACCATGCCTAAGACCATTAAAACGGAGATCGTAATCCCGATTAAAACCGTCTTTTTACGCATGTAATCATTAATGATATATTTGAAAGCCAAACCTTTGGCAATTGGTCCTACGACCAACAAGTCTAAAATGATTGCCACTAATAACCCCAGTGGATAGCCGCTCAAAATGGCGAGGACTAACCCGTTAGTGAAGCCTTGCGCTAACGTGACATTATAAGCCGTCATAACAAAAACCATCAAACCGGCCATAATTGCCGTAAACACAACTTCTTCTTTTAAATTACGTGGCATAAAAATTAAACACTCCTATATAATTAGTATCGAATGTCACTATAGCACGCGCGAATCAAGCTTCGTAAGTAACAATTTGATGACAAATTATAAAGCGGTTTCGTCTCCATTCAACGTCAGCCACACTATGTTCCAGTCAACATGCCACACCTATTAAACCATCATTTTCCATTAAACGATTTATATAATCGGTTTGCATGCTCGACACCACATAAAAAATCGTCCCATCCTTCGCAGCTAGTAGACTCATTGTTAGTTTTGAGTCTAGCCACTAGCACACTGGGGTCGCACCGTGTCGATGTTCTTAGCGCGGGTAGTTTCTGCGCTTAGAACATGGGTCGTGTTGGTAGACTTGCGGGTTTGGCAAGGCTGCCAACCGCCTCAGTGACCGCTTTTTGGCGCTGAGGGTTGCCCCACGGTGTGACCCCAGTGTGCTAGTGGCGGCACTACAATCATGACCATAAAAAAAGACCAGTCCGCGACTGATCTTAATTGCTTGGTTAAGCTTCAACGTACTTGCCAACGACATTCAAGTTTTTTAAAACTTTACGCCCATGTGGTGAGTGTTCGTCAATGACGGCGGTGAGTTCTTGCCCAGCTAGGTTACCGTGGTGCTTGCCACCAGCCCAGGCAGCGACACCTGTTACATCATAAACGACGCCATCCACTGCTACATAAGCGGGTTGGCCATCTTGACCATTATATTTTGCTAATTCTGCCTTATTAAAAGTTGCTTCACTCACTACGAATCACTCCTTCACAGTTTTCCTAATAGTAAACTGTGCTGCCATAAAAATGCAAGTAATCCGCTTTCAGCTCGCACTAACAATCCCCCAACTATTAGCGCCAGTCACCTAACTTTTTTGGCCACTACGTCAGTGACACGTGCTCGCAAGTCACGTATCCAGTCAAGTACGCCCGTCAAGGCTACCAAACGATTGTCACGGACGGTCGGTACTTGGTTTTAACTTTTCATCATACGTTGATGATGCCCCGCGCGGTCCGCAACCGCTCTTGACCTCAGCCACTGCGATTTACCTTCTGCTTAGGCCCACTAACCGTCTCTCCAAGACCCCGCGGAAATACGGCGGTTCTGCGACCAGCTTGGAACCGGCCTAAGCAACGGCTGATAACTGCGGCGGGCCAATCATCGCAATACGATGATTGGCAGCCATATTGAGCGTAATACTCGTGATAACGGTTCCAATTGAACGCACTTGGTTACTAGCCGACAACAAACTAGCGTGCATGCGCGCGATGGCCGCCATAATCGTTGGCGTTGCAGGAATTGGCGCCTTAGCCCGTGGAACTACGGTCGTTTCAACTACGGCCAGCGGTTGCCCGGCACTCACGCGATCGCCCACTTGTACGACTAAATGAAAGCGCGCCTGAGTCCAGCTTCCTAAGGCCAAACCAAAGTGTAAATTCACGACTAACCCCGTTGACGTACAAAATCCTAGCACTTGTCGTTGATTGGCAATCATCGTTACAAACCCTGCACATGGTGCGACGAGTTGACTGGTCTGTGGAATCAACCGCTGCCGGTGCGTCACTAAGCCCGCCGAAAAGACGGCTTCGGTGACGGGACTGATCCACAAACGCTGGCCAGCAAAGGGCGCGACAATCGGAATTAAATGACTAGTCGTAAGTAACATGGTGCCAAGCTCCTTTCAACGGTTAGTTCGTCAAAATACTTTGTCAACAATTTAATTATTCAATCACAAAGTTGTGCAAAATCGAATTAAAAGGTTGACTTCCCAGATAACTTTCACGTAGACTTTACCATATTTTTCACCAAAAATCTGTTACAAAACATTGATTTATGGTAGATTGTAAAATTAATCCGAACGCTGTTCGGACAAAAAAGATCAGCT
>NZ_AYGX02000154.1 GCF_000498955.2 Lactiplantibacillus fabifermentans DSM 21115
GGAAGCTGATCTTTTTTGTCCGAACAGCGTTCGGATTAATTTTACAATCTACCAAGTGACCGTCTTGGTTTCGCCTTTTTTGAGCTTAATTTTGGGCGTCTTCGTGGTCATCAATTTTGACAAGTTCGCTGGTAAATCAATACTCTTATCTGCTTTAACTTCTTTGTATTCCACGACCCCATTAATGTTGGTTGTCGCCGTGGCCGCAGACGTATTAATCGTTAGCGCTTTGCCACTCGTATTTTTGACTTTAACTGCAATATTGGTCTTTTGACCGGGCTTGAGTTTGAGATCAAAGTACGAAACTTTTGAATTGACCTGATAACTAGACGCCACCGGTTCGACTTCAAAGCCGACCGTATTGTTGCTAGTTGCCGCTTGGGCACCGGTAAAGATCGCCATCAAAACAATGATGGCTGTAAATATTGTCAGTTTTACCCGACTAATCATTCGCGACCCCGGAGTTTAAGTCCCAGGTCAAAGTAGTGGTGTAACTCCCTTGTACTTTAGCAGTTGCGCCAGGAATCTTCAAAGTTGACGTTGAAATATCGGCAACTGACTTACCGTTACCATTACCAGACGTCGCTGACATTAATTGTTCGGTACCGGAACCGGGTGTCAATAACACGCCTGAGTTAACCGTTGAGCCAACACCATCAGTTGAAGTGCTTGCTAAAACCCCATTTAAGGTAATTGCGGCATTATCAAGGGTGTAAGTCTTACTACCGCTTGTATAAGTGAATTGCGCATCTTGTGAAACCCCTAAATTCCAGCCAGCATTGCTCCCACGCAAGTCATTAACCGTGATTTGGGCACTGCTGTTGTCATTAGTTACCGTTTCGTCACTGTTCGTGATCTTATTAGTCCCGAAGTCTAAATCCGTGGCGTTCATCCCGTCGTCGCCGTTATCGATAATCAAAGAACCCGCTTCAAAGCCAACCGTCCCATTCGAAGTATCGGCAGCTTGGGCTGTCAAAGTTGCGCCTGCGAGTAATGTTGCTGAAAGCATTAAACCTAAAAGTGTCTTTTTCATGAGTGTGTTCCCCTTTTTCTTTTTTTGAATGTGATTAACAGTAGTAGTAACAACAAGCCCCCAATGATGAGCCAGATGCTCCGTTGTTCATCGGTTTGCGGCAGCCAACGCTGCCACAAGGGCGTGTTATTAATCGTGGCATCAGCAGTATGTTTCGTCGTGGTCGCTTTTTGCGATGACGACTTGGCCTTCGGGTTATCGGGCCGCACTTGGTCCGCTTGCGACTCGCTCGACGATTTTTTCGCCGGATGATACGTGCCGTAAAACCCAACCGTCGCATGACTGTCGGTGTCACTAGCCGTTGCTGGTAAGGTCAATGAACCCCAACCTAGCAACGCCACGCCTAGTAACATTAAATGCCGTTTTTTCATGGTGCTAAGCTCCCCCTTATTCGTTTGGCACGGTGTCGGCTAAATTCCATTCAATCGTGGCACTATAACTATCATTGCGGGCACTCCCCGCGGGCACTGATAGCTTCAAACCTTCGCCACTCCCAATCCAGTCTTTAGATACATTGACTTGATCCGTTGAAGTGGTCGTATGCGTGATAATCGGGGTAAAACCGGTACTAGTAATCGGCGTTTGTTGGCCCGCACTATCTTGGTAATACAAGCTAGCCGCTAGTGCCTTACCAGTTGTATTGCCCACAAAGCTACTAGTGAGTTGGGCGGATAAGACCCAACTCGACCCGCTGGCATGGGTATCTTTAACTTCTAAGGGCGTATCTTGCGCGGCTAAATCATAAGTTTCATTTTCAGCGCTAATCGTATGCGTCCCAAAGTCTAACGTCGTCGGGGCGCCCGTAAGTACCAGTTGCCCAACGTATTCGTAAGTTACCGTAATTGGCGTATCCGTATACGTCCCACTGGCATTAGCTGGCGTGGCTTTCAATTGATACCCTTCAAACGACTTGGCTTCCGTCGTATACTTATCACCAATCGCCCCGTTGATCGTCGTCGTGGCTGCTAGCTCATTACCCGCTTCATCGACATATTCAACATTGACGGTCCCTTGTTTGGCCCAGTAATAATCCCCGGCCATCGTCGCGCCATCATAATCACTAGCCAATTCAGCGGCGGTATAGGTTGGGCCATCGGTACCGTATTGCCATTTTCCGGTATACGGCGCGGTGGTGCTTGGCGTTGGCAAGGCCATCGTACTGTCCTTAAAGACGAATTTTGACCCTAACTTAACGTGCGCTAAATTTTTATCTGAACCGAACATATTCACATATGTCGTGGCACTCGCGGTTGAAAAATTACTAATGTCTAAGTCGGCTAAATTAGGCATGGTGTTAAATATGGCATTCATCGTCTTGCCAGCCGTTGTTTGCCAACCAGATAAATTTAATTGCTTGATTTTAGAAGTAGCAAAGGCATTGGTAAACACTGTAACTTTGCTAACGTCCCAACTACTGAGATCTAACGTGGTTAACCCAACCCCGTAAAAGGCGTTGGACAGCGTGTTGACTTGGCTAGTCGACCAACTATTGATGTCTAAACTAGTCAAACCGCTACAGCCACTAAACATATTTGCTAACGACTCTGCTTTACTGACATCCCAACCACCAATATCTAATGTGGTTAAGCCCGTACACCCCTGAAACATGGCCGCCATTGAGGTGACTTTTCCCATCTTAAAATTCTTAATATTAAGCGTGGTTAGGCTCTTAGCATTGGTAAACATTGAGCCGGTGTTAGTAAGACTATCCGTCTGCCAACTATCCACGGGCAAGCTCGTCAGTCCAGTAGAACCATAAAACATGGAGTACATCGTCGTGACTTGCCGCACATCCCAATTAGCTAAGGCAATCGTGGTTAAACTCGTGCAAGCCCGAAACATGGAACCAAAGTTTTCAACCTTGCCAGTCTGCCAATCGTCGTTAGGCTGGTACAACCATTAAACATCGACAACATGGTCGTGGCTTGACTCACATTCCAACTACCAAGGGCGAGGCTAGTTAACTTGCTACAGCTTGCAAACATCGAGCTAAAGTCGGTGACATTACCGACTTGCCAATTACTCGTTGGCAAGGCAGTGAGGCTCTTACAATTTAGAAACATATTACTCATATTAGTAATACTGCTAAAATTATTTTGGGTAAAATCAACCGTGGTCAACGCCGTGTCACCGCTAAACATGGCTTCTAAGCTAGTGGCGTTGTCGGTTTTTAACAAATTAAGATTTTCGATACTCGTGAGACTCGTCAGACCGGTAAATAAATTTTTCAACGACGTGTTGCTTGAAACCGTCACCTCACCGTCAAACACCACTTTTTTGATTTGACTGGCATAATTGGTCACCCAAGATGCTGTCCATGGTGAAGCATTGCTACCTTGATAAACAGTTAACCCGGTACCAAAATCACCCGCTTCAAGGTGCAATTCACCAGCTGAGTTGATATACCAAGGAACGCTGCCAATCGTGCTGGAAGCGATATTGCTTTCATCATCAGCGGCCGCGTCCTTCGTCGCTTTAGTCGTGCTCGTGGTACTTGCTGATGAAGCACTACTTACGGTCGAACTGGCCGCGGTACTTGCGGTACTATCACTTTCAGAACTAGCACTCGTACTACTCGCACTGTCCGCCGTCGTGGTTGCCGTCGTCGAATCGGTGCCATTGCTAGTAGCCGCATCGTCGCTAAACACTTGACTGCTCGCTGCTGCTTCAATCGTTTGCGTGGCTGTCGAACTGTCATTAGTCGTGTCAGTCACTGCTTGGGCCACGGGCACACTTGCTAGTGGTCCCCCAATTGTCCCAATCAAAATACTCATCATCATAGTTGCCCGTGCAACGATTCCGCTCCGCATTATAACGCCCCCTTTATGCTTTGATTACCCTTATTAAAAATATCACCGTACAACTATTAACGTCCTGTACAAATAAACTACAAGGTTCAGTCATTTTTCGCAAGTATTATATGAAATTTCGCTCAAATTCTAATTTATTTGGCAGATTGCAAGAAATAACTTGAACGAATTTAATGACGTAAATTAAGCAAGAAGATCTCGATTGGTGTATGCCAATTAAGACATTTAAGTGGCCGTGAATTCAAATACCAATTAATTTGAACCAATTGGTGATCACTTAGTTCTTCAATGGCTTGGCCTTTGGGAATAAAGCGCCGCAAAACTCGGTTACGGTTCTCATTACTGCCTCTTTCATGCGGTGAATAGGCATGGGCAAAATAAACCTGTGTACAAGTTCGCCGTTCAATTGTCTGATAGTTAGCGAACTCTTTACCATGATCTACGGTAAGCGTCTTGAGCTTGTCTTGAAGTTGACTAGCTAGTTCAAGTACGGCTTGAGTCATGGACTGACTGTCGCGACCATGGAGCCGTTTAACAATTGTCAGGCGACTCTTACGCTCCACAAAAGTAGCCACAGCTTGACCTTTACGTTTACCAGAAAGTACGGTATCAGCTTCAAAGTGGCCAAATTCCTGGCGAGTTTCGACTTTATGAGGACGCTCCTCAATGGAGCGGCCGTAATTGAACGTACCACGCTTTTCTTTAGCACGATGACGACGAATTCCATGATCAGGCAAATCGGGCAACTGTATATCAAGCCATCCTTGATCAATCCAGTTATAGACCGTCTTGTAGGCAATCCCCACCACATGGGTAACTTGTTCAGGGGACCACTTCTGGACTTGAATCTTTTCCTCGATCAAGTGTTTAAGGTTTTTAGTGAGCGAAGACTTCCGCCCCCGTTGACTAACCTTTCGTTCAAAGTCAGTTTGCGCTAGCCCAGCCTGGTACTCACTATTTAGCCGGTGAAGTTCGTTAAAGATGGTGGTCTTACTAAAGCCTAAGTAGTTAGCGATGTATCGCAAGGAACGTCCTTCATTATGAAGCGTTTCAATGACAACACGGTTCTGGAATGATAAAATAGTGGTGCTCATCAAGGTCCTTCTTTCTAATGGATTGTGTGGTAACACCATTAAAGACCTTGATGGGTTTTTCTGTCCACTTAAATGTTCAACTTAAATTTTACAATCTGCCATTTCTTAATAAATGTGAGCGTTTTTACATAATCTGTGCTTGTCAGTTTATTTACAAAAAAATAATTTATGTCGATGATCCGTGGTCAATTATTAACCATTCGTCTGCACGAATTATTTATTAGTTGCTAAGCTAAACCGAATATTAGAATGTGGATATAATAACAAGATTGCGCTTTCAGGTCAACGCAGAACACTTATGTTAATGATAATTTATTTAAACGGTTACAATTAAACTGCTTGCCGCAGTAACGCTTTAACCGAATCATATAAATTCAAAAAATATTTTATTTAACTTATAAATAACGACACTTTACCATGATTCAAAACTAATTCCGTCTATAAACTAATTAACGAAAATAACCGCCGAATTAGTTTATAAGCGAAACTAGTTAATGAATTATGAACAGTAAAAAAGCGTCGCCAAACCTCGGCCACGCTTTTGATAATTATTCAATTAATTCAGGGCGCCACTTTGATGACTAATTTGCCAACATTCGCCCCCGCTTGTAACGTTTGGAGCGCGGCTGGCACGCTGGCGAACGCACTGACTTGGCCAATCATTGGTTGCAACTTTTTTTCGACAACCAATTGACCAATCGCCGTCGCCATCGTGGCTAAGTCATGAATCAAGTCGGAATCATTCGACCGATAAACGCCACCTAATCCATCGCGAATTAGTCCAAGCGCGCGCGCATCGAGTTCGACATGATCCGGGTAACCATTACCAATCGCCACAATCTGACCATTGTAAGCCATCCGAGCCGTATCAGCCGCGAGTTCGGTGCCACCAATCGTGTTGATACTAATATCGACACCATGGCCATTAGTCGCTGCTAAAACCGCCTTGGTCACATCTTCATGATGATAATCAACGACCACATCCGCCGCGCCAACTTGGTCGACCAACGACCGTTTACGCGCCGAAACGGTCGTAATGGTTTTTAGGCCCAATAACTTGGCCAATTGTAGTGCAGCCAAACCGACCGCACCGCCACCAGCATGGACGAGGACACTCCGAGCGGTGGTGAGATTGACTTTACGATACAACGCTTGATACGCCGTTAAGTTCGCACAAAGAATCGCGGCACCTTGTTCATAAGTCAGTTCCGCGGGTAAATGCGCCACGCCCGTACTCAAGGTGACCGCATACTCAGCTAACGACCCATTGCGCCGCAAATCACCGTGATAAAAGACGCGGTCTCCGACTTTAAAGTCCGTCACACCGTCGCCCAGTGCCGTCACTTCACCCGCCGCATCAATCCCCACCGTGTGTGGATATTGCCACGCCGCCACGCCACTATTGATCACTTTATAATCAACGGGATTTAACCCGACGGCTTTGATTCTAACTTGGATTTCATTTTGCGCCGGTGTCGGTACAGGCACGTCAATTTGTTTTAAAGCCCCGACGCCTAACGTTTGCGAATCCGTAACTACCCATGCTTTCAACGATAAGACCTCACTATTTATTCATCTAACTGGACAAAGTGCGTGTTTCCCAAGCCGCCACCGACTTGCATGACACTGCCACCATGCCGCAATTTACCAAGATTGACCGGGCGAAAGTTCATCGGCCGCACTAGCGCTGCAAATTCCTTTTTCGCCGCGACATCGTCACCAGCATAAAACAACACCCGCCGGCCTTCACCGGTCACGTGACCATCCATAAATTCTGGTGGCAACGTATTAAACGCCTTGATTACCCGCGCATTATTCGCCGCGGCCGCAATAACTTCACTACCCGTCAACGGCGCCGTTTTAATCTTTTTAAACGCTGCGGTGAATTGATTTGTCACATCTAAGACCATCCGTTGTTCATAATCGGCCACTTGCTTTAAGACATCTGGCGCTTGTTCGAATGGCACGGCAATAATCACCAACGGCTGTTGCAAGGCGTCGGCCACTTCGACAAAATCAATATTAGGCGCAAATTCACTCCGCCGCGGCGCTAAGCTCGCCGCCCCATGATGGCGACTCAACTTAACCGGATTACCGGCTAACGCAAACGTTTTGGCTAGAATGGTACCGACCGTCCCGGCACCTACAATTCCAATTTCCATCTCGACCACCCACCTAATCTTTTCAATAGGTTTATTTTAGTAGATAAAACCGTAAAAAGCGACTTTACAGTTTGTTACCACCGATGTAGTTATCGAAACACGGGACGATTGTCGCAGTTGGCCGACTACTAAATTCAACTTAACGATAAAAATGCTTAGTACACGAAATTGTGACTAAGCATTCTTATTATGGGTGACGAATTGCGTACTAACGGTACAGTGACCATCTTTATGAAAGAAGCGCTATGGTTGTCGCTGTCATGGTGAGGGTCTTTCCATACATTGGTGAATCTACAACTAGCATACCCGACCAACCAAGTCGCTGATAGACCAATTAATCACTTACGTTGACGGTTACCTCGAAGTGATACCACGTTTTCTTAAGGGGAAATCAATTCAGTTGTGAGTCCGTAGCAATGGAAGTTGCCGTGCAAGTGGCGTTAGTGCGGCTGTTTTTTGCCGGACTTACGGCACCGACATCTTTGAAGATTGGCGAACTGTGCCAAGCTTCAAAGTGAGGTTCGAGACCGCTTTTTGGCTCGAACCGGTCGCCACGGCTACTGGAATTGCTACGGACTCACAACGACAATTCCAAATTCACCAATCTTTGGAAAGACCCCATGGTGATAACTTTATCGCTGACCTGCTGAAAGTTGCAGCGTTTCCGAAATACCATCGCTTAATCACACTTGCTATTTAAACCACCCGACAAAAAAGTCGCCACAATTGAAGTGACGGCATCTTTGTCATATTTATATGGTAATCGTAATTTAGCTGGAGGCTGGCAGTAATGGGAGCCGCCGTGGTGGTGGCGTTAGTACGATGAATTTTTCGTACTTACTGCACGGACAACTTTTAAGACTTGGTTTTTAGGCTTAAAAGCGAGGGGCTAGACCGCACTTTGGCTAGCCCCGGTCCCCACAGCGGATGGAATTACTGCCAGCCGGAAGCGGCACATTCCAGCCAATCCAATATTGTACCTAACTTACTTAGCTTGATAGGCGTTGATGCCCGTTGCTAATCGGTTTAAGCCATCTTGGAGCATGCTCGTTGGACAAGCAATATTCATCCGTAAGAACTGGTGACCATCACCACGATAAACGTCCCCGGCAGATAAGAACAAGCCGGTCTGTTGCCGAATAAAATCAGCTAATTCACTGGCATCGTCAGCGACTGCGCTAATATCTAGCCAGATCAAATAAGTCGCTTGGGCTTCAATCACGTGTACGGCTGGTAATTCAGTCTTGATGAATTGTTGTAATAACCGCTGATTAGCCGCGAGTTTTTCACGTAACGCTGCCACCCATTCGTGACCGTCACGATACGCCGCAATACTCCCAGGCACCGCAAAGGCATTTGGTTCAGCCAGCTCATCATTATTGATACCGCGACTGACCCGGGCACGCACCGTGGCATCCGGAATAATCAAGGTGGCCGCATGTAAAGCCGCCACGTTGAACGTTTTACTTGGTGACACACAACTGACTGTATTAGCGGCCACGTCCGGACTAAGGGACGCAACCGGCGTATAGTCGTTGCCATTGAGCGCTAAATCCGCATGAATTTCATCGGCGACTAATAACACGTGGTTTTGTAAACATAGTTCGCCAATGCGTTGTAACGTATCGCGCGACCACACGATGCCAATCGGATTGTGCGGATTGCAGACAATCATCATCGTGGTCAATGGGTCGGCCAACTTGGTGGCTAAATCGTCAAAATCAATCGTATATTGCCCGTCTTGATAGATCAAATCACTCGATAACGTGTGCCGGCCATTATTTTCAATCGAATGATAAAAGATATTGTAAACCGGCGCTTGAACTAAAACGTTATCCCCAACGGCGCTCATTTTACGCACAATGGATGAAATTGCTGGTACAACGCCGGTGCAAAACATCATTGACGCTAATTCCGGTCGAAAATGATGTTCACTAGCCCACCAATCCGCCACGGCTTCAAAATAAGCCGTGGGGACATCTTCATACCCATAAATACCAAAGGCTGCTTTTGCTTCTAACGCCGCGGTAATCGCCGGCGCCGTCTTAAAGTCCATATCGGCAATCCACATGGGTAATTCATTTGCTTTCACATCCCACTTAATCGAATTCGTCTGCCGACGGTCAATTACCGTTTCAAAATCATACGGCATGGTGTTGCACCCCACTTTCAGAATCGACGCTAATCAATGTTTGATGGGGATCAATTTCTGGGTCATCCATAATAATCTTCGTGATGGCCGCGGCATGAATTTGGCCACTGATGGGATTTTTAACACTGTCGATGGTCGAGTTTACGTCGGCATCAATGTTTGAACAATATTCAAACGCCAAATCGGTGTTAAGCAACGTACAGTTTTCCAACTTCAAGCCATCCATGTAACAGAGGCCTTGGTCGCTTTCAATCGTACAGTTGACGAAGCGGACGTTCTTAGAGTTCCAGCCTAAATATTCACCAATAATCTTAGAATCGTAGACCGTAACATTTTCACAGTTCCACAAGGCGTCTTTCGTCATTAATGTGGCATTATGAATTTCAATATTCTTAGCACCGTCAAAGGCGTAGTTCCCAACTAAATCAAAATCACGTACCGTAATATTTTCACTGTTCATCCCGAAGTAGTCCCCAGCGGCTTGCACATCATGAATGTCGATATCACGACAGTTCCATAACGTTTCTTCAGCGTGCGGCATATGCACGTGGTCTAATTTAATTTGGCTCGCCCGCCGAAAGAGTTTCGGTGCTTGCAGCGTGCTGTTCGTAATCGTAATGTCATCGGTATACCAAATTCCAGACCGCGACATTTCTTCAAAAATCGAATTATCGACTTTGATATGGCGGCTATACCACAAAGGATATTTCCATTTAAAAATTGATTGCGTCAAGTTAATGTTAGCACTTTCCTTCAACGGCGATTCGCCATCCGCGAAAGTACTGTTTTCAATTTGTAAGTCGCGAGCTTTGAATAAGGCCCGTTCACCAGTTAGTAGTTGTTGTTTAATGGTTTCCATAAAGTTATTCAGACTCCTTTTCCAAACCGACGCTGATTAAGCATCTAAACATAGCCTACTAGCTTCGAGCAGGTCGAAGGCAAGGATTTGTTTCAAAAAAGTTCACTTTTATTGGTGCCGATGCAATTCACCGCTAATAAAAAGAGTGACCGTCATCACTGACAATCACTCTAAATAAATTTCACTTTTTCAATAGGTGGTCCAAAATACTACTTAAACTTCACTTTGATTTTAATCTTCTTAGGTAGTCCATCGTCATGCCGACGTAGCAGCGTCAATATGAAATTTAAGCCACTTAATAAACATAAACCAAACGCCGTTAATAAACCAAGTTTGCGTTGCATGGTCATCACCTCATGTCATTTTGACCATAGCTTACCACAAAGCTAGTCAACGTGGGCGGAATTTTGCAGTTGAATCATATCGTAATAATAACCGTGTTGTTGGAGCAACTCATCATTAGTCCCACGTTCCACGATTTGGCCTTGATGCAAAACTAAGATTAAGTCGGCATTTTGAATCGTGGATAACCGGTGGGCAATCGCAATCGTCGTACGGTTTTCTTGAATCCGACTTAACCCGGTTTGAATCATTTCTTCAGTTTCCGTATCGACGTTGGCCGTGGCTTCGTCCAAAATTAGAATCTTAGGATCAGTCACAATCGTCCGCGCAAACGAAATCAATTGGCGCTGGCCGGACGAATAACTGGCGCCCCGCTCAATCACGCGAGACTGATATGTTTCTGGCAAGGCTTCAATAAAGTCATCAGCTTTCACAAATTTTGCGGCCGCTTGGACTGCTTCATCCGAAATGGCGTCATTAAACATCCGAATATTCGAATTAATATCGCCATAAAACATGAAGGGTTCCTGCAATACTAAGCCCATCTTTTGCCGTAATTCTTCGGCAGGATAGTCCCGGATGTCCCGATCATCAATTAAGACTTCGCCGGACTGAAAATCATAAAAGCGCATTAACACATTAATCGTGGAAGTTTTCCCACTCCCCGTTTGGCCAACTAAGGCCACGGTTTGACCCGGTTCGGCAACGAAGGACACATCTTTTAATACCGGATGTTCCCCATCATACGCAAACGTCACGTGACGAAACTCGATCTTACCGCGCGTAATCTTCGCCGTCGGGTCCGCATGTTGGGCTGGCGCCATCGTCTGGTCATCCATCACCCGTAAGACCCGCGAACCAGCCACGACCCCGTCTTGAAAGTCGGACAAGTTATCCATCATTTGGGTCATCGGGTTATAAAAATTATTCAAATACGTAATAAACGCATAAACGACCCCGGCCGCGACATAGCCATTGACCCCTTGAATCCCAAAGAAACCCAAGACCATAACTGTCCCTAACGCATAAAACAAATCAATTAGTGGACTGAGTAACAACGAATTCGTCCGAATCATCGCTTGACGGGTCTTGAAGTAAGCATCATTCGTCTGATCAAATTCGCCATTGATGCGGTGTTCTTGCCGAAATTGTTGAATCACACTAATCCCGGTAATCGCTTCGCTGAGCTTAGTATTCAATTCACTCAAGCGTTCGCGCATCCGGCGATACACTCGCGAACTATACCGTTGATAATACCAAACCGAAACGCCTAAAAACGGCATAAAGACCAGCAACCACAGTGCAATTTTGCTATCGGTGAAATACATCGCTAAAAACGATGAAATCACCGCAAAAAAGGCCGTGAATAACGTATTAAATAACGCCCAGAAATTTGAAAAAGACATCGTATCATTCGTGAGTCGTGACAAGATCGACCCTCCCGGCACTTGGTCAAAATACCGCATGCCCATGCGATGGAGCTTGGCAAACATCTGCCGCCGGACATTTTCCAACATATATTCAGCACCCATCGTACTCGTATAATTTTGGAAAAATTGCATCAAGGCTCGCATCACCATCCCGAAAAAATACAAGCCAGCAAAATACCACATGATGGTAATGGTGGCATGGCCCGTTCGTAAGTAACGGTCAATAAAAAGTTGCAAAACTTTTGGTAAATAAATATTAACGACACTAATTAGTCCCGATAAAATAATCGTGGTCACAAAGAACCACTTGAATGGTTTGGCATATGGGAGCAGGCGCCGAATCACCGTCAACTGTTCTTTGACCGGTATACTGCGCGCCCACACCGATTCACGTTGCGCCATTATTGCACCGCCCCTTCCACTTTAGTTTCAAGTTGTTGGCGATCAAACATCGCTTGATACCAACCATGTTGCGCCATCAATTGCGCATGCGTCCCTCGTTCAACGATGCGCCCAGCATCAAGGACAATAATCTCATCGGCGTTCATAACTGAACTCAAACGGTGGGCCGCGATAATCGTTGTCTTATCAGCTCGTTCCGCTTTCAAGTTCGCTAAAATCTCGGCTTCAGTCTCCGCATCGACCGCCGACAACGAATCATCTAGAATCAATAGTTCGGGGTTAATCAACAAAGCCCGCGCAATCGCTAAGCGTTGTCGTTGTCCACCGGATAGAGAAATCCCTTCTTCACCGACTTGAGTATCATAACCCGCGGCCATCCCGGCGATTTGGCCGGCTAAGTCACTTTTAGCCGCGACATCTTCGACCGTTGCTTGACTCACGTGTGGGTCCGCAAAGCGAATATTCTCACGAATCGTATTCGAGAATAAGAAACTATCTTGGGGGACATACCCAATCGCCGGTAAATAGCTATCCAACGCATAGTCCTTAATATCATGACCACCATAGTCAATCTCACCGTCATAATTATCAAACGACCGTAAAATTAATTTCATAATCGTCGACTTACCGGCACCGACACGGCCAACAATCCCGAGCGTTTGGCCAGCGTGTAAGTCAAAAGTCACGTCGCTTAAACTCGTGCCGGCATCGTTTGGATAATTAAATTGTTGAATTGCATAGTGAATATCACCGCTTGGTCGTTTGGCCAAGCCATGTTGCGCATCGACAATCGCACTCTTTTCATTTAACAATTCCATCACGCGGTCATACGACGCGTTGCCCCGTTCCATCGTGTTAAATAGCATTCCGACCGCAAACATCGGCCAGACCATCATACCCAAGTACGTGACAAATGAAACGAGGTTACCAATCGTAATCGTCCCATGCATCACATACAGTCCACCGAGCACAATCGTGGCACCGTATGAGAGCGCGATAATTAACGTAATCGCCGGATCAAATAATGAATCCAACACATTGACGTGGCGATTAATTTTAATTGTTTGGTCAATCTGGTCATTGAAGTCTTGCACGTCGGCTTTTTCTTGGCCGAGCGCTTTAATGACTTTAATGCCACTAATACTTTCTTGCGCCTTATTATTCAACCGCGAAAAGGCGGCCTGAGACGCGCGAAAGGCCACGTGAATCTTTTGCCCTAAATACCACGACACAACGGCTAACAATGGAAATGGGACGACTGCAATTAGCGTCAAACGCCAATCAATCAACGTCATCATGGCAATCAATGTCGTGCCCCCGGTAATAATCGAATCGGCAAACTGTAAAATCCCCCCACCGGCAACCCGTTCAATCGCCGTCAAGTCATTGGTCGCATGCGCCATCAAGTCCCCGGTCCGATACTTTTGATAAAAGGTCGCATCCATCTTCATGAAATGCCAAAATAAACGTTCACGTAAGGTTCGTTCCAGACCAGCGGCACCGCCCCAGATGGCATTACGCCACAAGTAGCGGGCGACATACTGCCCCACGGCGGCCACGGCAATAATGGCTAAATAAACGAACAACTGATGCATCGTCAACTTATGTTGATTAATACCATCCACCACGTCACCAATAACGCGGGGTGGCACGATGCCAATAATGGCCGTCAAAATAAGACCGATAATTCCCGCCAAGTACAGTTTCCACTCGCGACGAAAATACCAGCCTAGTTTTACAAAAATACTCAAGGCGTGCCCTCCAACTCTTTAATTAAATTTTAACGAAATATTAATACATTTTAACACAGTTCGGTTGTTGAACTGGATTTGAAGTTCCAAATGCAAGAGTGGTACAAACTGCCTTTTGTACCACGTTTCGACACCAAAAATAGCTCAACAAAAAACCACTCAATGAACAACCAATTTCATCAAGCGGTCTATTAAAAACTAACTTCCAAATACTAACCGAACTCAGCCCGTCCCGGCCAAGCAATCAATTCTTCAACCTGCCCAGTATGCCCAAAGAAGGTCAGGTTCTGACCGTGAAAACGTTCTTGTCGAATCGTATCAAATTGACCATACCGTTGGGGCTTAACCGCTATAAAGCGGTCAAAATCCGCCGGAAAGACAATCTCCGCGGGATGCGTTGCCCAGCTACCCACTTGCCGCGAATACGTCGTTAAGTCCAGCTGATGTGCTTGCTGCCCAACCGCCAACGTGGCCGCGACCGGTGGCAAGTACGGCTGCGTAATCACTTGCTTTTGAACCGCTTGTAACGTGGTGATAAATTGCTGGGTGTCAGCATTATGGGGATTAAAGCCGCGGACAACTTGGGGCCACTCCACGGTTAACGCGTGTTGTCGTAACTGAACCCCCGCTTGGTTAAGCGCGAATAATTGGTCCAAAGCTTGGTTGAACAATTGCCGATCCGCTTGCTGAGCGCGATTAATCGTCGTTTGCGCGGTCATCTGCATCACTTGTGATAATGGCAAATGCGTATCGTAGACAGTTACTTGCCCATTTTGCGTCACAATAACTTGATTAACATGGGCCTGCTCCGCCAAGTGATTTTCAGCCCCATCAATCGTATACAACCACACATGCGGTTGCGTACTTTGGCTCAAGGCTTGAAAATCCAACTGCGGTGTCGGTTCTGGCTGTGCCTTAGTCTTAGATTTCGACGACGCCTGACACCCATTCAAAACAACCACTAATACACATAATAAACTGATAACCAGCCCTCGCTTCATCACCATTCCTCCGATTTGATTGATTAAGTTAAGTATACTATTGGAATAGGTTGGCTACAAAGTGATTCAGTTTTCAAATTTTCGTTTCATTGATTCTCGATTATTCGTGTAAATTACTAGCCATATTTCAGCAATTACCACGCTGACATCAAAGCTCCATGTCACATCTTTAATCTCACATAACTTATCTCAATCAACGGTCGTAACGTTATCCATACGTCGTAATTTTGTTGCGGTCGACCACAGATGAACAAATACCGATATCCTCACAAGCAAACTTAAAAATCAATCTAGCTGCCGGCTGACCGTCATGGAAGTCCCCATGGCGGCTGGAATTACGGTCAGCTGGCAGCGGCAAATCAGCGCACAAAAAAGTGCCACCGCAACAAATTGTGCAGTGACACTTTTTAAGATTGTTGACTAAACGCGCTTATTTTTCGGCGTGCTTAGCTTGGATTTCTTCTAATTCATCAGCTGGACGTTGCATTTGTAAGCGATGTAACACAATCATGGAAGCCCATAATAAGAGCAACCCTAAGACCATAAACAAGGCTAAGACGCCAATTGATGAAGCGAAGGTACCATTCCCCCAACCACTTGTAATCGCCTGACGGAACGCCATGACGGAGTACGTTAATGGTAAGAATGGATGGATTGCATTAAAGAACGAGTTGGTGATTTCCATTGGGAAGGTCCCGCCGGCGCCACCAAGTTGCAGCATCAGCAGTACCATCGCGACGAATCGACCTGGATTATCGAAGGCCATCGACAAGAACATGACTATAAACATCGACGCCAACGCAATCATTATCGCGGTCACGAAGTATTCAACCATGTGATCTGGCTTCAAACCAGCAATCAACAAGGCGATACATTCAACAAACGCCATGGCTACGGCCACAACGGTCCCAACGGTAACTTTACTCAAGAACCATTCAGTTGGTGACCCATCGTCGTCCGCCATCCGCCGAATTGGATAAGCGAAGTTGAAGACTACGGCCCCAACATATAAGGCTAAGGACAAGACATAAGGTGCTAAGGCATGCCCATAGTTTGGTACATAGCTATAACGCGTATGCGTTAATTTAGATGGTGCCGCAAACATGCTAGCATTGTCGTTCTTAAGTGGTGTTGACTTAATCGTGTCGGCCCCACTTTGTAAGGACGTTGCTAACGTGGCATTCCCATTTTTAATCTTGTTGGTCCCACTCAATAATTTGCCAGAGTTATTGTCTAGCTTATCAGCACCATCCGAGAGTTTTTGAACCCCACTGACTAACGTGCCAGTACTACTATTAAGTGTTTGGAGACCGGTATTTAACTGACCGGCCCCACTATCGAGTTTTTGCACGCCGGTAACTAAGGTTGGTACCTTACCTTGCAACGTCACTAACCCAGTCGTCACTTGACCAGAACCACTCGTTAATTTAGCCACGCCGCTAGCTAAAGCTGGGACTTGACCATTCAAGGTCGTTAAGCCGGTCGTAACTTGGCTGGAACCACTAGCTAACTTTTGCACGCCGCTAACTAACGTTGGTACTTGGGCATCTAACGTCACTAACCCAGTCGTAACTTGACCGGAACCGCTCGTGACTTGTTCGGAACCAAGCGTCACAGCACTCGAACCCGAAAACAATTGTTGCACGCCACTGACTAAGGTTGGCACTTGCGCGCTTAATTGCGCCGTACCGTCAGCAACTTGCGTGGTCCCACTAACCAAGTCGGCGGAGTTGTTGTTCAACTTTTGACCACCGTTATTCAATTGCATAATCGCACTCGTTAACGTTGGTACTTGGCTGTTCAAAGAACCGATACCCTTAGTTAAGGTGGCCGCGCCGCTGTTCAAATCACTCGAATTCGAAACTAAGGCACTCGTCCCATTAGCAACTTTTGAAGACCCCGCCGCTAAGGAATTGACGCCTGAAACCAGATCCGGCACTTGGCTGTTCAACGCGTTTAAACCAGTACTCAATTGCGTGGTCCCAGCTTGTAAAGCCGTTAAGCCCGTCGAAACTTCACTCGAGCCACTCGCTAATTTGCTTAAACTACCAGACATCGTATTAACATTAGTAATCAAAGCATTTACGCCAGCTTCGAGTTGTTTGTAGCTGTCTAATAATTGACTTGGATCAGCGGTCGATGAAGATTGTGTGCTAGCTGTGGCTGCCTTAAGCTTATCCATGTTACTCTTCAAAGCTGTGGCTGCTGCCGTATTAGTGGCTGAGCTTGTGTTAGCATTGCTAGTTGCGGTGCTACTACCAACACTCGCTAAGCTATCTTCCAACGCTTTAACTTGCGCATCGGTTAAGTTTTGTGAATCTTTCAACGCTTCGATTTTAGCATTGATTTGTGAAGTCACGTTGGCACTCGAACTACTACTGCTAGTCGTCGTCGCCGAACTGCTCGTCAAATCATTAACGTTTGTCGCCATCGCACTGACCAAACTGTTGACTTGTGATGAATTAGCACTGGCCGTTTTAGCCGCCGCTAATTGCGTTTGTAAGGCCGTTAACGCGGCTTCCATGCTCTTCATCCCAGTTTGTAAGCTGGCAATTTGTTGTTGGGCTTCCGCGCTAGTAGCGGAAACGGCTAATTTATTTAAGCCGTCCGTCACTTGTTTGCTACCAGCTTGCAATAAGCCCACTTTACTGTTCAAAGTACCAGTATTTTCAGCCAAAGCCCCAACCCCAGTCGATAAATCACCGGTCTTGGACTTCAAGGTCGAAGCGCCACTGCTAACTGCTTGAGCACCTTCATTAGCTTTTGATACCCCGGCAGTATATTTAGAAACACCACTTTCCAATGACTTGGAGCCCGTGTTCAACAGCGTGACCCCACTAGATAGTGCGCCAGTTTTACTGTTCAAGGTCTTCAAGCCAGTTGCAAGTTGATATACCCCATTCGTATAAGTGGTAACCCCAACTTGCACGGCTTTCGACCCATCGGCTAACTTAACGACACCGGTTTGTAACGTGCCGGTGTTGCTATTTAATTTGCCTAAACCAGTAGTGACTTGTTTGGAGCCATCAGTAACTTGGTTAGACCCACTAGTCACTTGCTTGGAACCGCTCGTTAATTGGCTAACGCCACTCGCTAAGGTCCCCGTGCTGCCGTTTAATTGATTCAAACCGCTCGTTACTTGGCCAGAACCATTCGTTAACTTATTAACACCAGCAACTAAAGTCCCCGTTTTACCGTTCATGGTTTGCAAGCCACTGGTTACTTTGCCAGAACCATCAACTAATTGATTGACACCACTTGCTAAGGTCCCCGTGCTGCCATTCAATGTGTCTAAACCGGACTTCAATGTGCTACTGCCGTCAGCCAACTTCTTAACGCCGGCCGGCATCGCTTTGACTTTCGTATTCAACTCAGTCGTCCCGTTTTTCAACGTATGGACCCCAGTTGTATAAGTTTTCAAACCGGATTGTAAGGTCACGCCACCATCTTTGAGCTTTTTAGCTCCTTTAGCAGCCGTATCGTAACCTTCACCAGCGGTTTTAATTTGTTTAAACATCGCTAACGCATAGGCTTTGGTTACAGCTTCGCGGACGCTAGTATTCAATTGCTTAGCGCCGGCTTCACTAATAACTTCCGCGATATAGTTTAACGAATCGTTCGTATTGTAATTCAGCTTCATCTTTTTAGGATGTTTGCTAGTAACGGTGGTGGCGTTCTTCGAAAAGTTTTTCGGAATCGTCACAATCGTATAGTACTTATGATCGGCTAACCCTTTTTTCGCCGTTTTTTCGGAAACAAAATGCCACCCTAATTTGTGGTTCTTTTTCAAATTCGAAACTAATTGTTCCCCCACGGCAAACCGTTTGCCGTGGTACTTCACAGCTTGATCTTGATTGACCACTGCCACTGGTAATTCCTTCGTATCCCCATAAGGATCCCAAACCGAAGTCAGGAAGAAGATGGCGTACAAAAATGGAATCAGAATCATAACTGAGACTGAGATTAAGAGAATTCTATTATGGCGAATATTTCGCCATTCCCCGCGAATCATTTTCAAAACCTGGGACCTTCCTTCAAAAATATTACAACGACTGTTGTTCAAGTGAAAAAACGGTAGCTAAGGTGGACTCAATGGCAGCTTGGGTTTCAAGTGAGCTGCCATCGAGATTTTCACTACTTAGCCATTGCACAGTGCTCGTAATCGCCCCGCTAACAAGGTAAGCCATCAAATCTGGTTGTTGCGACTTGCGAATCATCACAAAGACGCGATCAGCCGCTCCCGTTTGTGCGACTGCGACCAGACAATCATTAATGACCCGTTGTGAACGATTATTGTCACCTTCCGTATTCGTCACTAGCAAATGTCGTAAAATCTGTGTGTGCGTACCAATGAACCGTGACATGACTGCGGACCCCACCGTATCAGCCTGTTCCACAGCTAGTAACTCCTCAATTGCGCGCATCACCATTTGACTGAGTAAGTCAAATTTATCGGTATAGTACCGATAAAAGCTACTGCGGTGAATCAACGCGACCCCGCAAATCTGTTCCACCGTAATTTGTGAAATCGAACGGCGGTCTAAGAGTTGATACATCGCGCGTTGCAAATCTAGCTCCGTGCGAATTGAAATAAAATTACCCCCTTTATCAATATTCCTACATTCGAATGTTAGAATGTTTTAGCCCTAAAAACACCGCTGCCCCCTCAGCAACGATTCTGGGAATTCATTGTAAGTATGGTTTGAGTTCAAGTTCGGACCGTAATGTATGAATTAAGTGTTCCACCTTCGTCAACGGGCCGTCTAAGGTCGCCCGATAAAAGTTCCGGGTGCCTTGACGTTCGACGCTCACGAAATGATGGTCTTTTAACGTCTTAAGTTGATGTGACACGGCTGGCTGTGAGATTTGCATGATTTTCGTTAATTCGCTAACCGTTAGCCCCTGGGCATGCTTCGTTAACTCAATCATGATCTGTTGCCGCCGTTCATCGGCTAAAACTTCAAAGATTGGAATCGTGTGGCCAAATTCTTTGAGCGCTGCTTCTTCGCGACTATCCATTCTATAATCCTCCTTAGATTCGTTCATTCAAATATTAGAATGTATAAATGGTAAACCTTTTTGAAACTTTTAGCAACACTTTTTCCGAAATGTCTGATAATACGACAGAATCGCCACAATGGCCTGTCTATCAGTAATGTTACCGATTACAATAAGCAGTAAAGAATCGAAAGGATGATTGTTATGAAGCCGTTTATCAATGACGAAATTATTTTTAGATTGTTCCTAATCACTGGTTGTTGGCTCATCGTGCAATTATTATTATTGGCTACTTTAGGGCCAACCAGTGATACGAGTCTCAAACTCTCCACCTACACTCTCATTGCCCTCATGTTCGGTGTCTTCAGCATCGACAGCTACCGCTGTTGGCGCCACCGCCTCAACCGCAACTTTGTCGGTGTCGACGCGTTACTGCTATTAATTGTTATCTTATTGCTATTTTTATAATCGTTAGCCTTTCCAACAGTCAAAGTCGGCAGCTGTTTGCCGCTTCCGGCCAGCAGTAATTCCAGTAGCCGAGGCGACCGGTTCGAGCCAAAAAGCGGTCTCGAACCTCACTTTGAAGCTTGGCACAATTCGCCAATCTTCAAAGATGTCGGTGGTGTAAGTCCGGCAAGAACCACGCCGAACTAACGCCACATACACGGCAACCTCCATTACTACTGACCTACAGCTCAACTAGTTACACCATTCAAATAAACACATAAAAATCCGTTACTTAGTGACGGATTTTTTGTCATATCATTCAAATAATCAGCTCATTTAGACGACCTTCTTAGATACGCTAGATGCAGCCGTGCTTAAAATAGGCTATTTTTTGATACTAGCGACTTACGTTGGTTCTATAAAAGTCGTTATTACTGCCCATGGCTGAACACAAGCAACGCATTAATTTAGCTGCTAGCTGGAATTACGGTCAGCCAGTAGCGGCAATAACCACAAAAAATTAGTCCGTTTAAGTGGACTACTTAATTAAGGGTAATTGCAAAAACAATCAAACGATCGAACAACACATGGTAAGAACCATTTTATTGATCTGGAAAAATCTATCGACAGATTTGGGAAGGAAGTCGATGATTTTGGGGTCTCATTTGGTCGTAATGCTACTTGTTAATAACAAATTATTAACGGCGGTTAAGTAACATTACGTCTATTAGTATAGTCGCTACTGCTATTTTAGCTAGGCATGATTTAGCCGGTTTGTCTTGGAATACGACAATTTTCAACGATTGTCCCATTTTTATTCGTTTTTCAATTATTTTCATACTTTTGTTCTGATCTACCCACATTGTCCCCCATCATAAATTGTGCGATATCTTCGGACAACTATATTCATCACTATCTGGAAACTAGCCTCTTTCCTAATGTTGGTTATTACTATAGTAATCGACTTCAAAAATAGTGAAATCAATTCAGCCGGTCGTCACAAGGCGGTCGCCGTGTCGCGATACTGAAATGGCGGGCTGGGCCACTTCAGTATCGGGGTCAACTTTTTAGCCTGACATGGGTTATGGTCTGGCTAAAAAGTGCCCTGGGGACCGCTTCTTGGCCCCAGGTCTGCCCCACGGCGCACCACCTTGTGACGACCGGCGGCAATCCAACTAAAACACAATGGTTTTCAGTCGCTGAAACGGCGTTAAAATGCTACAATGCTACTGTTTCAAATACTTTTCGGAGATGATAAAATGCAATCACAACTTTATCCATACTTAGCTTTCGAAAATGCCAAAAGCGCCATTGAATATTACCAACGGGTCTTCGGAGCGACCGATGTTTACCGGTTAAGCCCACAACCGGAACAAGCCCAACAATTTGGCTTACCGGCCGATGCTGACTTGGACAGCATGACCATGCACGGTGGCTTCACCATCTTAGGCACCAAACTGGAATGTTCCGATGCCTTCCATGGCGCTCCCCAACCAAGCAGCCAAATCACGTTGATGTTAGATATCAATAACGAAGACGCCGCTAGTGCCAAAGCCGCCGATGATTTCTACGAACAACTCGTTGCTAGTGATGAAGTCAAAATCACCATGCCATTCGCGGAACAATTCTGGGGTGGCAAGATGGGCCAATTCGTCGACAAGTATGGCATCACTTGGATGTTGCATACGTCCCCATGGTCAATTGCCGCGGACCATCAATAAAGTCAAAAAAATTAGTTCGATGCCAAAAGTGCCGGTTCAAGTAACAGTGATTATCACTATTATCTGAACCGGCACTTTATTTTATGGTCTATTTCAAAGCTTTTTTGACATATTTATAACCGTACTTATATAATTCGCGTTCAACTTGTTTAGAAGTCGTCGTGCTGCTGGAATAGCGGCTCGCACTAGTATTAGCACTACTAGTCACCTTATCAGCGCCGGCCACTTGCAGACTACTATCGGCTTTGCCCCGCCCGGTCGCGTAATCAAAACTGACACCGGGTTCCACATTCCAAATGTAGACGTTAAAGTTCACACTGCCATCGGTGGAAACGGCTTGTGACCAGTACCCACGCGGCATCAACTCGTTGCCACGGAATACGGTCGTGACGCGATAGATGACTTTTTTGCCTTGCTCTAAGGCCGTCCGCACTTGGTCTTCATAAATCTGCATCGTCTTTTGGTTTGAATAAGCCGTTTGTGTAGCTAAGTTTTTCGGATTATCCAAACTGCCATCTTCGCCGGACTTATATTGGCCATCCTGTGTTAAGTTAAACGATAACGTATACGCAATTAAATGGCCCCGGTTTTGGGGATAAACCCGCTTGCCGTTCACCGTAATTGGTTGGTTATGCCAGCCAGTAGGACTCCACGTTTGCGCGGTCCGTCCGGCTGAACGGCCTAAATTAGCCTTACTCAAATAAGCCGTATCAGTCGTCGTCCGATTCAAACTATCCAAATTACCATAGTCAATTTTAGACTTCTTCCATTGGCTCGCCTTTAAAGTACTCTTACCGCTGTTGACCTTAATGGCCGCGGATGTCCCTGATTGATACGTTTTTTTCGCCAAACTGGCGTAAGTTGCTGATGTACTTTGATTGTTAGTCCCACTCGCACTAGCCGTCGTGCTGCTGGTCGTCTTCGCACTGCTGCTTGACGAACTCGTCAAACTGTCAACACTGCTACAGCCGCCAAGCAATAACGCAACCCCGAGGACACCTACTAAGCTAGCTACCCGTTTTTTCATTTCAATTCTCCGCCCTATCTTTTTTGTGATATCTCCATGATACCGTAATTTTGATAGGGGAACAAATGTTTTTAAGTCAATCTTGTTGGAACCAATCTGACCGTAAAATACCGTATTTAACGGAATCATAATAACGGCCTTGCCAGTAGCGCACTTGGGGAATCCGCGCTTCGGGCTTTAATCCGATGGCTGTCGCCAGATGCATCATGCGCGTATTGCCCGACCAAGTCGTTAAGCCGATATGCGGCAATGCCGTTACGTCGTTGAACAGATGGGTTACCCATAATTTCAAGGCTTGTTGACCGATATGTTGGCCCCATTGTGCGTTGTCAAAAATAATAATACCGACTTCTAGCCAGCGTTTTAAGGCGCCGTCCACAAAATGATAATTCACACTACCAACGATTTGGTCGTCCGCGGTGATTACCCAGTTGCTCGGCGTAATCAGCCAATCTTTCGGGCCAATAATCGTTTCAAAATCAGTTCGACTAGGCAGTTGATCGTGAAAATACGGTCCATTCCAGCGCGTCCATTCCGCTTGCGGATTACTGAAGCCGCGCTGCCATAATTCGCCTAATTCCGTTACCAACACTGGCCGGATGTTAACTTTTCCCATGCCAATCCCCTGCTTTCATTTTTTTGAGTATAAGGTAGATTGTAAAATTAATCCGAACGCTGTTCGGACAAAAAAGATCAGCTT
>NZ_AYGX02000017.1 GCF_000498955.2 Lactiplantibacillus fabifermentans DSM 21115
CAGGTTATGCTGAACAATTTGTCCAAAAATTCGGATTAAATTTGCAATCTACCAATATTATTATTAGTGAAGTCGATGAATTTATTCATGCCGTTTGACAGTTTTAGTTGGTGGCAACAAACGCCGGTATATCTTTTATCGACCTTTTTGGTTAGTTGGATATTTAAGTTGTTCGGAATGCCCATCGACCGATTATTTGCTGATGATGACGATAAGAAGAAGCACCATCGCCGACATTGGCGAAAATAAGATGTGAGTAGCGATAATATTATCAACAACCCTAGCCGTCTCACAAAGTTTAATAAATAGCAATATGAACGGAAAGTAAGGACTTCTCATCTGGAGGTCCTTTTTTTACAGTCATGATAATGCCAAACGGTTATTTAAATTTTTATATAACCGAACTAAAACCCCGAAAAAAGTCGGCGAATGCGGTAGAGTAATACTAACAATTAGTTAGTAGAAAGGACGATGACCATGACGTATTCAATTGGTGAAGTGGCGGAAAAATGTGGGGTGACGGTGCCGACGTTGCGCTTTTATGAAAAAGAAGGCTTACTGCCGGCGATTGCGCGCGATGCCGCGGGTCGCCGACAATTCAGTGACCATGACTTAGAACTGGTTTTACAAATTGTGAACTTGAAACGGGCGGATGCGTCGTTGGATGAAATCGCGCATTTTTTGGACTTGTATACGGCCGGTTCGGCAACTTTGCCAGCGCGGGCGGCTTTCTTTGCGCAACGGGCCGATGCCTTACAGGCGCAAGTGGAACGGCTACATATCACGCAAGTTTATGTGCAATACAAGCAATGGTATTACGACCAAGCCGAAGCGGTCGGTGGTGTTGAACATCTCGATGAGACCCAGCCAGAACTGACGCAACGGTTTGGGCATTATTTGACGCAGACGGGTCAAACGGCGGCGCGAGAGACGTTAACGGCGGTCTTAGCTAAGTATCCCGCTGGGTTGTGTGCGGTTGATTTGGACACATTGCTAGTGGCTGAGAACTAAATTTTTGACCTCAACCCGCCTTTAGGTGCTACCTTAAAACTATCAACTTTAAGGGAGCAATTTATGATGACAAAAGTATTAGTAGTTGTAACTAATAATCATCGCTTCGGCGATCAAAAACGCGCCACGGGCTTATGGTTAAGTGAAAGTGTACATTTCCACGCGGTGATGGCCGCCCATCAAATCGACGTCGACTATATGAGCCCGCGCGGCGGTTATGTGCCGTTAGACCCCGGTAGTTTAGCGGACATGGATGACACGACTTGGCAATTTTATGATGATGAAAAGTTCCGGAATCAGTACTTGGCTAAAACGTTAGCGCCCGCCGATGTTAATCCGGCCGACTATGCCGCCATTTATTTTGCGGGTGGTCATGGGGTGTTATGGGACTTTCCGAACAATCCGGATTTAGCTAAAGTGGCCGATGCCATTCATCAAAATGGTGGGATTACGGCGGCGGTTTGCCACGGGGTTGTCGGCCTATTAGGCTTACACGCCACGGACGGTACCGAATTAATTGCCGGTAAACACGTCGCGGGCTTTTCAAATGAAGAAGAAGCCATCAATCAATTGACTGATGCGGTGCCATTTTTGACGGAAGATGCACTGATTAAAGCTGGTGGTCAGTACACGAGTGCTCAAGCGTACACCGAACACGTTGTGGTGGACGGTAAGTTAGTGACTGGTCAAAATCCGCAATCGGCCAAAGGCGTCGCGGATGCAGTTGTTAAGTTGTTACAAGCCTAGGGAGGTCTTAATCATGACTGAATTTACAGATGAGTTAACGTTAAAATCCGGCGTCACTTTAAAGAATCGGTTGATGATGTCGCCGATGACGACGCGGCAAAGTTTCTTTGACGGTCAAGTGACGACTGATGAAATTAACTATTATGAACGTCGGGCGCATGGTGTTGGGGCGATTATTACCGGGGCTGCCAATGTCCAAGATGGTGGTAAAGGCTGGCCCGGTGAGTTGAGTATTGCGCATGATACGATGATTCCGCGGTTACATGAGTTGGCGACCGCCATTCAAGGTGCCGGTGCTAAAGCTATCGTGCAAATCGTACATGCTGGACGGATGACGGATCAGGCGACCTTGAGTGGCGTTCAGACGGTTTCGGCGAGTGCTATTCCGGCAGCTCGACCGAATGCGGAAACGCCTCGTGCGATGACGGATACGGAAGTCCAAGCGACGATTACCGCGTTCGGTGAAGCGACGCGGCGGGCGATTCAAGCCGGTTTTGACGGGATTGAACTGCATGGTGCTAATACTTATTTGATTCAACAATTCTTTTCACCGCACTCCAATCGGCGGACCGACAATTGGGGTGGTGACCGTGAAAAACGGACGCACTTCATTAAAGCCATGTTAGATAGTGTCTTTGCGGCGGTGCGTCAATATGCCGACCGTCCTTTTATTGTAGGATATCGGGTCTCCCCGGAAGAGTTTGAAACCCCTGGGATTCGCTTTGCTGACACGTTGTATTTGATTGATGAATTAGCACAGTATGATTTGGATTATTTGCACGTGTCCCTTAATAACTATGACCGCGTGGCGCGCGCTGATGACTATCAAGCGCAATCAATTTTGGCGTACGTTAAGGATTATGTTAATGGCCGGTTACCGGTGATGGGCGTCGGGCAAGTCCGCAATCGCGCCGATGTGACGAATGTGTTGGCCCATGCCGACTTAGTGGCGGTCGGTGAACAGCTTTTATTTGACCCAGATTTTGCTAATAAACTAATGACGGGCCGTGATGCGGAGGTCTTGACGGGTACTTTTGAACAGTTATTTGCGCAACAACGTGATCAATTTAGTTTACCACTAGCTGATTTTTTGGCGGCACGTTATCAATCAACGCCGAACATATAGCCATTGCGATACCGATAGTGTGTTGACGTAACCTTGTAATACTGAGGGTGACCATCTGCGATTGATGCTTGTTGGCTAACTAGCAAGCCTGATTATCTTAATAATGACCTAAAATACTGCGCGCTAACAACGATAATTTCGTTAGCATGCAGTATTTTTTCGCGCTTGAGTTTTATACCAAACTTTGTCAAGGCCAAGTTTGGTTTAAAAACTTTCCAAATGAACCTAAAAAGTAGGCTCGAACCCGTGACTAGCAGTATTGTACAAGTGGCTTAAACAGTCGGATTTTATGACTGCCGAACCACTTGTCTGTTGCTTTAGTTATACGAGGGGGTGAATGCCATGCGGTCAAAATTGTTTGCAGTCGTCTTAGGTCTGTTGACAGTTTTACTGCTAGTCATGACCGGCGCCAAGACGGCTCGTGCAGATGCAATTGATAGTGTTGGTCTGAGTGGTAGTGAAGCCACGGTTACAGATCGTTATGGCAATGTAATTAAAGATCCAAGTACGTTGAGTAAATGGGAAGATTACGATATTAATTATCAGTGGTCAATTGAAGATGGGACACCAATTGCTGATGGCGATACGACCACGGTTCATTTGCCAGATGGGGCGGTGGCTGCCAATGATTTGAGCTTTCCAATGAAGGATTCGGATGGCTTTGTGATTGGGACCTTCACCATCAAAGCCGGTGAGACCAGTGGGGTTATTACATTTAACGACAAGTTGGCATCATCCGGGACTAACCGACACGGGACGTTACAATTTTATGTTAGAGGGACCGCAATCGATACGAATGTCAACTTAGATTGGAAGCTGAATAAGGTTGGCTGGATTGGTGGGTATGATGACCATGGTAATCCGACGACGTTAACTTGGAACATGGCGTTCAATCCACAAGGTAAAAATTTAGGCCGGGTCGTCGTCACTGACCAACTCGGACCGAATCAGACCTTTATTCCCACTTCGGTGAATGCTGAAGCTGGCAGTTATAACGAAGCTGGCATGTTTATCGGTGATGGGACGAAGTTGCAGCCAACTGTGACCGTTAATGGCTCCCAAATTACATTTGTGTTTGATAACGTGCAAACTGCGGTCAATATGACGTATCAAAGTAAGTTGACTAAGGTTGGTGATAACGGTGACACCTGGAGCAACAATGCGACGTTAGATGGTGTTACCGTTGGCGGCCGCATTACGTGGGGCGGCAGTGGGACCGGTGATGGTGATGCTGGTGATTTAGGTAGTGTCATCTTAATGAAAACCGCCGGCGATACTGGCCAGTCCTTGAACGGCGCCGAGTATGAGTTGCAAGATTCAGACGGGGTCGTCATTAAACCGACCTTGTCAACGACGAGTGCTGGCAGGATTTATGTGGCCGATTTAGCTCCAGGTAAGTATCAATTCGTTGAAGTTAAAGCGCCCGATGGCTATGAGTTAAATTCGACACCGATTCCGTTTACGATTGAATCCGGCGTGACGACACCAGTCAAGTTAAGCCAAAGTGATCCGCCACTACCGGTCGCTAAAGGATCGGTAACGTTGACGAAGTTTGCGAAAGATTCAACGCAGACCTTGGCCGGCGCGGAATATGAGTTACGTGATGCCAGTGGTCAAACTTTAAAGACTGGGCTGACCACTGATGCGGCTGGGCAATTGACGGTTCACGATTTGACGCCGGGGGACTACCAGTTAGTCGAAACCAAAGCGCCAACCGGGTATCTGCTCAATGGCACCCCGGTCGCCGTAACGATTACGGCTGGCACGACTAGTACGGCAGTGCAGGTGACTCAGAGTGATGAACCAGAACCGGCTAAAGGAGCTGTGACGTTGACGAAGTTTGTTCAAGATTCAACGCAAACCTTGGCTGGCGCGGAATATGAGTTACAGACTGAAAATGGGCAAGTCCTCCAAACTGGGTTAACGACGGATGCCAACGGTCAATTGACAGTGTCGGACTTAACTCCCGGTAAATATCAATTAGTTGAAACCAAGGCACCCAATGGTTATGACTTAAATACTGACCCGGTACTTTTTACGATTGTCGCCAATGCGACGAGTACGCCAGTACAAGTTAAGCAAAGTGATGTCGCAACCTTGGTCAAAGGGGCGGTTACATTGACTAAGCTTGCCAGCGATACCGCTAAAACGCTAGCTGGAGCCACTTATGAGTTACAAACTGCCACCGGCTTAGTGCTGAAAACGAATTTGACGACGGATGCGTCGGGACAATTGACGGTCACTGAGTTAACACCGGGTGATTATCAATTTGTCGAAACGCGGGCCCCGCATGGCTATGCAGTTGACGCGACGCCGATAAAGTTTACCATCGCGGCGATGGCCACTGCGAAACCAGTGACGGTTACTCAGCATGATGAGCCATTGGTGCCGCCAACCGGTATGGTCACGTTAACAAAAGTCGCCGCCAACTCGCAGCAACCGTTATCCGGGGCAGTATATGAATTGCGTACCTTGAATGGCCAAGTGTTGCAAAGTGATTTAACGACTAATGCGCAAGGCCAGCTGGTCATTAAGGAATTACCAGTGGGAACTTATCAGCTGATAGAAGTTAAGGCTCCGCATGGTTACGAGTTGAACTTGCAACCGTTAACCTTTGAGATTCCGGCAACGGACGCCGCGGTCGAGCTGACGATGACCCAAGTTGATGCGGCAACCCCGTTACCAGCACTGGGCCAAGTTATTTTGGCTAAAACGGCGGCCGAAACGCAACATCGGTTAGCCGGTGCGCAGTACGCCTTACAAACGGTGAGCGGCCAAGTGATTAAGACCGATTTAACCACTGACGCTTCCGGCACGTTAACCGTGACAGGTTTAGCGGCAGGGCAGTATCAATTTGTGGAAACCAAAGCGCCGGCGGGTTATACCCTTAATCCGACGCCGTTACCGTTTACGATTACCGTTGGTGAAATGACACCGGTACAAGTGGCGGCAATCGATACGACGACTGCCGTAACGCCACCGCTACCACCAATTACACCACCGCTACCACCAATTGTGCCGCCAGTAACGCCACCAACTGGGCCACTAGTACCGCCAATTAAACCAGTCGTACCGGGGTTACCGAGCGTGCCGCCAAGTACGTCAGTAGTTCCCAATGAACCACAACCGGTACCACCCGTTAGTCCGCAATTGCAGCTAATACCAAGTTGGCCGTCACTGCCGACTAATTCGACAACTACGGGGCAACCAGGCGTACCAGGAAGACCATCAGCCGGATCAGCGCTTACTAATAATTCGACTAATGGCAATTTACCGGCGACCGGTGAACGGCGCTCATCGTTAGTTTGGTTAGGCTTATTGTTAGGCGTTATGAGTTTGTTAGCTTGGGCTGGTTGGCGGCGATTCCGCACTAAGTAGTCCAGTAAGAATATCATTCAAAAAAGTCATTGAATCACGGCTAAAAGGGTGCCAATGTTGACGATCACATTTGCATTGGGTGCCGGAATGTCAGCATTTAATGACGGAATAAGCACGACCAAGGAGTCGCCACTATTTGTTAGTGACGACTTTTTGATCGTGCTTAAATGATCGGTGTTATCAGTGGTAAGTCAGCTACCATAAGTTTTTTCATAGATGTGATGGCGCCACTATTTTTTGAATTTGAAGTGTGGTGGCTGCGCATTCCAAGTGAGAACTGCTGGTAGTAGGCAAGGCAAAAGGAGGTTGCTCATTAAGATGCCAGTAATCGTTAGCCAACTGATTGCTTGTAAAGTGGCGGTCGGCCCCCAGCTAAGTGGTAGCAACCAGCCAAGTTCAAATAATGTGAGTGGGCCGACGAGTTGACCGGTGAAATAAAAATGCGTGACCATCGCATCGGGCTGCCACGGGGCGCGCCAAGTTTGCCAATTTAAAGCAAAACTATTCAACGCGAGCCAATGTAATGCAATGAACCAGCCGCTGATGAATAACGCCAACCAGGGCAGTTGGGCTTGGTTGGTTAATAACCGGGCCCCCGTTTGAACGAGTCCCCAACTTGACCAATAAACGCCTAGTAGGCCAGCGGTGGTCATTAGTGTGATGGTTAATGACCGCCAAATTAGACCGCCCATTAATGCGATGATTGCGAGCGCAAGTAATAGCCAAATGAGTGCCTGTTGCTGCCAGCGCTGGTGCACAGGAGCTTGTTGGGCGGTGTCACCGGTGTAGCTAAGTTGTGCTGTCTGCAAAGGTGTTGCGAGCAGGGTGGCCGTGACGGTTTGCTGAATGTGGGTATAGGTCTTGAAGCTAGTTGCTTGAGTGGCTGGTGTTTTCAAAGTAATCACGAGTTGCGTTTGCCGACCATCGCGACTCGTATTTGTCACCAGACTAGTCAGAAAATCATTACTATTGGCCGTATTTGGTAGTAAATAAAAGCTTTGACTAAGTTGACTTGCCTGCCATCCTTGCAATAGTTGCAAAGTGGCGGTCGTCGTTTGGGTAACCGCCAATAATGCTTGTTGCACGGCTTGGGTTTGGTGGCTAATTTGCGTCAAACGATGGGTACGTTGGCGGTCGTTGTCGCGCAACTGAGTTTGCTTAGCAGTCAAGGCGGTTGTTAGGTTGGCAGCGGTCGTTGTTAACTGAGTCGCTCGTTGCCAAGTATGACGCGTGGGTTGATGACCCAATTTTGGTAGTAATTCGGTTAACTGATCCGTAGTGGCTTGCAACTGAGCGAATTGTTTTTGGGCCCTAGCCCAGATTTTGGTATCAGCGGGTTGCTTAGTGGCTTGGTAAGTCGTTTTTAATTGTTTTTGAACCAGGTTTAGTGCCAATTGATTACTGATTAAATTAGTTTTTAACGTTGTAAATTGGCTCGCCAAATAATTATTAGTTATTTTAGTGCCGCCGGGTTGTGTGACTGAAGTGACTTGGGCGACATTGGGTAAATGCTGTAGCTTGGTGGTCAAATTATCAATCGTTTGTAAGCCACTTTGCGTTGTTAGCCGGTGTGGATTACTGATAGTCAGCACGACGGGGGTGGCTGCGCCCGGGCCAAAGTGGGCCGTCAATAATTGTTGACCGCGTTCGGCGTTAGTCATGTGGGCCAAATTCAGCGGACTGAATTGTTGATAAGCAACGATCGGTCGGGCCAGCAACCAGCCGGGAATTAGCATCAGCGCAACCACGCACAAACTGACGGCCGGATGTCGATTACTCCAGTGGCTAAGGGTCAGCCATAAATTATGGGTCCGGGGTTGCCAAGCATGCGTTCCTGGCCAATAGACACTGTCGCCCAGTAAAATCATCAAAGCATAGTTCAATGGTGGTACGGCCAATAGCGCCATGATGATAATTAAAATCAAGATCCAGTTCGTTGCTAAAGTCAAAATGGACGTCAGCATCAAACCACCAGCGATGAATATCAGGGCACTTAGTAATGGCAACCAGCGTTTATATTGAATCATTAAGGTCGCCAGTGCCGCTGGACGACCAGCGGGTTGTAACTTAGTCACAGCCCAGTAGTCGTGCATAAAAGTCCAAGTGAGTAAGGTACTCAAAAGAACGGCAGTCACGCCCAAGATTGGCAGGGCATTAGGACTAAAAGGCCATTGCCAAGCGCGGATGCTATTGGCAGCGAGACTCGTACTAGTGAGCAAAACAATGGTTTGCATTAATAAATTAATCAATGGTACGAGTAATGACCGGAAAATACCGGCAAGCAGTAGTGCGCTCAACAAGCTCCCGAGACCTAATGTCAGTAATAACATTTGGCGCTGCGCGTGTTGCCGTCCAAGTTGAATCAAGGTCGGACTAGTGACTGCGGTTTGAAGCCCCGGCAGCCGGATTGCTTGCTGTAGTCGCGTAGCACTAGTAGTTAAGTCATTAGCTTGCAAGTCAACGGCGGCTTGGGCCCGGATGGCGGCGCCGTCACTACTTTGAAATTGACGGTTAGTCTGGTGGCCATTCGTTTGCACAGTTTGAAGTTGTTCTAAATTATAATAATTAAGATTAGCTTGTAAGTCCGTCAGCTTATTTTGAATTTGCTGTCGTTGGGTGCTGGTTAGGGGCCCATGCGGATTGGTGAAGACTAAAGTGACATTAGTTGCATGGTCTAAGTCGCGGCCCCACGCGGGTGTACTAGTGGCTTTGGTTTCGGGTGTTAGTGGGGTGGTCAATGCCGCAAGATCTGGCAAGCTAACGACACTCGCTAATACGACGAAGCCCCAAAATATCAAAAATAAAATATGTGCTGATAACAATTTTTTCATCGTCACGGCCCCCCACCATGCGTTTTTACTGCCATATTAGCATGGTGACTGCCGGATTGTCCGGTTCATACGTCCTGGCGAAGCTAGTTCGGGAATTTAGTAAACAAGTATGCTATCCTTGAAAATCGGGAGGAGATGAGTGGGGTGAAAACCGATCGCTTTCAAGCATTCAGTGATGGCATTTTTGCGATTCTAATTACCATTCTAGTATTGGAGTTTCATATTCCTGATTATCGTGCTGGGCATTTGTTAGCGGCGTTAGCGGGGCAGTGGCCATTATTTTTATCGTATGGATTTTCGTATTTTTACGTTGGAACCTTATGGCTATTTCATCACGACTACTTTAGTATGTTGCAACGTATCGACCGCAACGTGAACTTGTTAAATTTATTAATGTTATTTAGCATCACGTTGTTGGACTATCCGATGTCGTTAGTGGCGGACGCGTTAACTAGTCAAAATCGCTTCGATATGCAAACGGCGTTTATTACGTATGATGTGGTGGCACTCTTTATTTCAGCGACTTTTTATTGGATGTATTTGTATTTACATCGGCATCAAGAACTAAAAAATCCGCAGGTTAGCAGTGCCTTCTACGCTGCCATCAAATTCGACCCTGTCCGCAGTGTGAGTATTTATGCGCTAGCAATTGTGCTGACATTTTGGTCTGTTTGGCTAGGCGCCCTGTTATTAGCCGGTGGTATAATTTTTCACTTCATTGCGTATTTACGCATGAGTAACCAACTAACAATTGCGAAAGGAAGTGCAGCATGACCGATTATTCAGCATTACTCGGCCCAGACCGTTACGACATTGCCGTACGTTTGAGCACCCAATATCATTTAGACCCCAGCCAAGTTTTGTTTGGCTATTTACAAGTTGTCAGTGAAGTCACTGGTGGCGATCACGCAACGAAAGGCGCCCTGGATGACCCCAAAGTGATGGCCGTAATTAATGAACAATTTGAACATTTCTTGAAACGCCGGCATTGATATCGGTGGATTTGTTAGTGGGCTTAATCACCGTTGCCACACGTGAAGTGCGACTTGGAATCACTGACGTTGAGTGATTAAGAAAATATTTCTGAAATAATTGACAACAAAAAACTCGTAACAACTGGTGACATTCTTTCCGGTTGTTACGAGTTTTTTTATTGTCACAACTTAATTTATTGGAAAAATAAATGGCACCGTCCAAGTTTCGGCCATGGCTGGCGTTAAGCGCAAATGTCGTGGTTGTTCAGCTGTTCGAGACCAGAATAAATATTCTTGAGTGGTGGCATTAATCACCGCCCGATAATGCGTGTAGTTATGGCTAAGCTGATGGCGACGATGCGCATCATAGGGCAAGCTAACTTGGGCTAACCAGTTCATGATAATGGCGTTAGTCGTTACTGCTGATACGGTTGGACTGCCCCAACGTAATAGGGCCATTCGATTAAAACGGGCAGTCGGAACGTCACCGGTAGGGAGCGGGCGCTTTTGGGCGTGCCAATTTTGTGCCGCCGTGATGGTATTAGTCGTGAATTTTGACGATGGTTGGTCGAGCAACTTCGCCAAGTTTTGCAGGTGGGTTGTTAAAACGGGGGTATTCGTCAAAATACCACTGGGATTGACTTGCGCCTTTAAGGGCTCGCCCGTTGGCTCAATCACCAAGGTTTGGCCCGTATTATCACTCAAAAGCCAATGAAAAGGGTAAACAAAATCGTCATCCGCCCACGATTGGGCGACCAGTTGAACGTGGGGCAAATCGGCGACAACTTCGGCCAAGTTGCGATGTTGCGCTAACACCCAATTAATGAAGTCTTGCGGGGTTAAGTTGATTTTTTTAGGCGCGGGCTGATCGGCGTAGCGGGCGGCATGTGGTAAATAAAGTTCGGCACATGTCAGGCCAGTTTCATTGACGCCATCGGCCATCAAAGGTTCTGGCCAATTGACGGGTAGTCGGCCACCACCAAGATAGGCATAGCGGGCTACCATGGTCGTAGCTAATCCGGTGTGCCATTCGAATCGGCGCGGTAAAAAGATTGGTCGCCATGGCGTCGTAGTTGGAAAGTCCATTGTGCGGGCCAGCAAGTGTTGGTGAGCTAAATTTTCATAAGTTAAGCTGGTACACATCGTGACATCCCCATTCAAGTGAGTTCGTTAAGCTCAGTATACGCGTGTTGGTCAGATGATACTAATGGTCTAAGAAAATGTATACTCGGAAATGGCGGGCTGAAGGTGTCCGGCGAATTTTTGATGCGAAAATTATTTATTCAAGGATTAATAGCCAGATTTGAGTGAATCTTAAACACGTGTACTGTTACTAGAGGTCAACACTTTAAGCAAGAATAGTGCCGCTAATACAACTAAATTGGTCGTGAAATATTATTAAATGCACTATATCGTGACCAATAGTCAATATATTTTAAATAAAAACTCATGAAGTCAATCTCATGAGTTTCTAATTTTTAAAACTGTGCTATAATAAAGTTTCAATAACTATCAAAGCGAGGTCTTCATAGTGAGTGGATATAACGTCGCGATTGTCGGTGCTACTGGCGCAGTTGGTGCGCGGATGATCAAAATGGTGGAACAAACCAGTTTACCGGTCAACTCGGTAAAACTTTTAGCATCAAGTCGGTCAGCAGGTAAACAATTACAATTCAATGGTCAAGCCTTAACCGTCGAAGAAACTGTTCCTGAATCATTCGAAGGAATTGATTTAGCACTTTTCTCAGCGGGTGGCTCAGTATCAAAGAAGTTTGCCCCTGAAGCTGTCAAACGTGGTGCCGTGGTTGTTGATAATACGAGTGCGTTCCGGATGGACCCTAAGATTCCATTAGTCGTTCCTGAAGTGAATGAAGACGCCCTTTATCAACATCATGGAATCGTGGCTAACCCGAACTGTTCAACCATCCAAATGGTGGTTGCCTTGGAACCAATCCGCAAAGCCTTTGGGTTAAAGCGGGTCATCGTTTCAACTTACCAAGCCGTTTCTGGTGCTGGTAATCGGGCATTGCAAGAATTACATGACGAAACCCAAGCTTACTTGGACGGTAAAGATATGGAAGCGCATATTTTACCGGTTTCTGGTGACAAGAAGCATTATCCAATTGCCTTCAATGCCTTACCACAAATTGACGTCTTTGAAGAAGACGGCTATACGCATGAAGAATGGAAAATGATTCATGAAACCAAGAAGATTATGTGTGGCGGCGACATGGATAGTGACGACATCAAAGTAACCGCTACTTGTGTGCGGATTCCAGTGCCAGTAAGTCACTCCGAATCAGTATACTTTGAAGTCGAAGATCCTAAAGCGACGGTTAAGGGCATTCAAGATGCTTTAGCAGCTGCACCGGGCATCGTGTTACAAGATGATCCCGATAACCAAATTTACCCTCAAGCGCATAACGCTGAAGGGTCTCGCGATACGTTCGTCGGTCGGGTTCGTCCGGACCAAGAAACGCCGCAAGCGTTCCAAATGTGGGATGTTTCTGACAATATGTTAAAGGGTGCCGCATGGAACTCTGTACAAATTGCGGAACACATGCACAAATTAGGATTATTACACATGCAATAAAACATTAACAGGTCAATTTCAATCGAAATTGACCTGTTTTTTTTGAACAAAAGTATCATCACCAAAATAAGTGAAATATTTATAAAAGAAATTAACCCAATTGTTTCCTGGTTTGTCTTAGACATGGGTGATAGTGATGACCGGTGAATGGTTAGCGGTCAAAGATTATTTTTAGATTAGTAAATAGCAATGTTTACGGTAGCTTCGTACAACGGATACTTATTTGAAATCCAATAATAGTTGTTAAAACACTGTTGAATACCAGCTTGAGTGCGATGGCAACCAAGCACAATACTGTTAGCAGTATAAAAAAATAGTTATGATAAAAATGTGCACGTGAACATAAGACAAGTGCTAAAGTACTAGTGTTTTTGCGCATATTAATATACTGGTTGCATTAATCTCGTTGCAATTATTTATAATAATCCTATTGACAACGCTTTCACGACAGGGGTACACTGTCCATGTTGAAAGGCGCAGAACATTATCAAAAAAATGTTCACGTGAACATAGAACACAAATAATCGTCTCTTGAAGGGAGTTATTACGTTGACAACATTAACAACGGATTACTTAAAAAATAGTACTGAATTTGAAAAAATTGGCATTAAAGTCCCAACCTATGATCAAGCTGCATTGCAAACAGCAACTGCGAGTCACCCTCGCTGGGTCCACTTTGGTGGTGGGAATTTATTCCGGGCATTCCATGCGGCCATTGCACAACGATTAATTGAAGCTGGTGAACTGGATAGCGGCATTATCGTTGGTGAAACGTATGACGAACAAGTCGTTACCGATGTTTATCGGCCACGCAATAATCGTATTCTACGCGTGATTACTAAGGAAAACGGCGACTTTGATAAAGAATTGATTGCTTCAGTCGCCGCGGCTTACTTTGTTAATCCTAGTGCTGCTGAAGATTGGGCGAAAATGCAAGCTATCTTCCAAGCAGCGTCGTTACAAGTGGTGACATTTTCAATTACTGAAAAGGGTTATAACTTAAAGACGCCGGCTGGTGATTTGAACCAATTAACTTTAAATGATATTGAAAATGGTCCTGCTAAACCAGTAGGCAACATGGCCGGTTTAGTGTCCTTGTTACTCGGGCGTTTCAAAAATGGGGCGCAACCATTAACGTTACTAAGTACGGACAACTTCTCCCAAAATGGTGACCGACTCAAAGATAGTGTCTTAACGATTGCTAATGGGTGGTTAAAGAACGGTTTTGTTGATCAAGCTTTCTTAGATTACTTACAAGACAAGCATCAAATTAGTTTCCCACTTTCAATGATTGACCGGATTACGCCCAATCCAGCTGAAAAGGTCGGGGCGCAATTAAAGGCGAGTGGCTTTGACGATGCCGATATTATTCACACTGCCAAACATACTAATATTGCAGCCTTTACTAATAGTGAAGCGTCGCATTACTTAGTAGTTGAAGATGAATTTCCGAACGGTCGCCCACATTTTGAAACGGCTGGTGTTATTATGACTAACCGTGCGACTGTTAATGATGCGGATCAAATGAAAGTCACGACTTGCTTGAATCCATTGCATACCGCCTTAGCTATTTTTGGTAGCGTCCTAGGGTACCATTCAATTGCGGATGAAATGCAAAACCAAGACTTAGTCGCTTTGATTAAACAAATCGGGTATGTTGAAGGATTGCCAGTAGTTACTGATCCTAAAGTTATCAATCCTAAGGCATTCATTGATCAATTAATTACTAAGCGTTTACCGAATCCATTTATGCCAGATACCCCGCAACGGATTGCAACGGATACGTCACAAAAGATGGCAATTCGTTATGGCGTGACTATCAAGCAATATTTAGCTGATGAAAACCGCGACCCAGTGACGTTAACATTTATTCCGTTAACCATTGCGGCTTGGTTACGATACTTATTAGGTGTCAATGACGATGGGGAAGCCTTCACGCCAAGTCCGGACCCCATGATGGACTATTTGCAAACACAAGTCGCAGGCTTAACTTATGGCAGTCAAAATTCACCGCAAAATGTTCACGTGAACATCAAAAACTTGCTCAGCAATGAAAGCATCTTTGGCGTTGATTTATATGCGGTGGGCTTGGGCAAAAAGATTGAAGATGACTTGGCCCAAATGCTAACTGGTCAAGGTGCGGTCGCAAAAACATTGGCAACGGTCTTAGCTAGTGACGCTCAACCAGTTGCTTAAGAAATTTGGAAAGGAATTTGAGACATGTCTGAATATAAAATTGCAGTTGTAAATTCAAGTAGCTTTGGTCAAGTGTTCAAGGAACATTGGACCGCATTGGAAAGATTAGGCGAAGTTAAGCGGTTTATGGTTCCAACCGATATTGACGGCAAGACTTTGGCTGAAACGTTACACGGCTATAACGTCATTATTGCATCGGTTACGCCCATGTTTAACGCTGAGTTCTTTGCCAACAAAGATGAATTGTTACTACTTTCCCGTCATGGAATCGGCTTCAATAATGTTGATCTGAATGCTGCTAAAGCGCACGGGACAAAAGTGACCATCGTACCACAATTAGTTGAACGTAATGCCGTTGCTGAAAATGAATTTGTTAATTTGTTAGCTTTGGTTCGCCAAGTGGTCCCAGCGGCAAATAGCGAACGGAACGATCATTATGAAGATCGGGCCCAATTCATGGGTAATGAATTTAGTGGCAAAGCCTTTGGAGTTGTTGGCTGTGGGAACATTGGGAGTCGGGTGGCTGAATTGTTCAGTGTCTTTGGCGGTCCAGTATATGTGGCTGACCCCAACCCGAAGTCGTCACCAGAATGGTTCAAAAATAATAACGTCGAACGTGTTGATTTGGATACGTTATTGGCCAAGTGTGATTATATTTCGTTGAATGCATCATTAGATGACAACAGTTATCACATGATTGATGCTGCTAAGTTCGCGTTGCTCAAGCCTGGTGCTTATATTTGCAATAACGGTCGGGGCGCGTTGGTTGACGAAGATGCTTTGTTGGCTGCGATTGATGCCGGGACGTTAGCAGGGTATGCGGCTGATGCCGTCGAAGTTGAACCGGTTCGGGCAAGTCACCCATTCTTAAATAATGATCGGATTTTATTGACACCACATACGTCAGCATATACCTATGAATGTCTCCGTGGGATGGGCGAAAAATGTTTGAGTGATGTTCAAAACATCATTAATGATGCCCCATTAGTACGGGAATTAACACATACGATTTAACGAGTATAGGAGCAAAGCGATGGATTATATTATTGGAATCGATGTGGGGACGACGAGTACAAAAGCAGTACTCTACAACACCGACGGTAAGATCTTTGGTTATGAGAATAAATTATATCCTTTGATTCAAACAACCCCCGATACCGCTGAAGAAGATCCGGATGTGATTTTTAAAGCGACAATCGACGCGTTAGCCGGTGTTAGTAAAAAAGCAACCAATGGCCGAATTTTAGGCGTTGCTTGGTCCACACAACAACATAGTTTATTAGGTTTGGATGCTGATTTTAAACCAACGACTAAGGTGATTACTTGGGGCGATAATCGGGCCGAAAAAGTTGCCGCTCAAATGGATGCCGATGGCCGCGGGCTGGCACTGTATAAGCGAACTGGGTTACCAACTCATCCAATGGGTCCGGTATATAAGTTGTTATGGTTGCGCCAAGCCCACCCAGATATTTATCAACAAACTCGTTATTGGGTCGGTTTGAAAGAGTACTTGTTATATCGGTACTTTGGTGAACTTAAAGAAGATTATTCAATGGCGTCAGCCACCGGCTTGTTTAATATTCATACGATGGATTGGGATGAAGAATCCCTCAAGCTGACTGGCATTACCCGTGATCAATTACCAGAATTAGTCGACACCACGTATCAGCTGAAAGGGTTAAAGCCGGCCTTGGCAACCTTAACTGGTCTCGAACCAACGACGCCATTCATTATCGGAGCGACCGATGGGGCTTTGTCTGAAATCGGTCTAGGAGCGATTGATGATGGCGAGGTGGCCGTTACCATTGGAACTTCTGGAGCGGTCCGGACGTTCGTGGACGAACCGAGAATTGACCCGAAAGGTCGGATTTATTGTTATCCGGTCATGGCAGGTAAATGGATTATTGGTGGACCAGTAAACAATGGTGGCATTGTGTTCCGCTGGGTTCGTGATAACTTATGTGCGCCCGAAAAAGCGGTCGCCACAGAATTAGGCATCGATGAGTATGATTTACTAACCCAAATGGCAGCATCAGTACCAGCTGGGTCCGATGGCTTATTATTCCATCCATTCTTGGGTGGCGAACGGGCGCCTATCTGGGATGGTAACGCGCGGGCCTCATATGTTGGTTTGACGCGCAAACACACGAAAGCTCACATGGTCCGAGCTGCATTAGAAGGCATTGTGTATAACTTGTATACCGTCCAATTAGCGCTACAAGAATCAATTGGGATGCCTAAGAAGATTATGGCGGCCGGTGGATTTGCCCGCTCACCACTTTGGCGGCAGCTGTTAGCTGATATTTTCGAAGAACCAGTGGCAATACCTGAAGCCTTTGAAGTCGGTTGTTTAGGTGCGATGACCATTGCTCAGATTAGTTTAGGTTTAGCTTCTGATTTGAGTGTGGTTAAGAAGTTCATTGGTGAAACCAAGGTTTATCAACCCGACACGACGACGTTTGATAACTATCGGGCTTTAGTACCGATATACATGCGTTTGACGGGCAAACTTGAAAGCGAATACAAAAACATCGCCGATTACCAACGCGAACATCAGTAAAATTTGAAAAACAGGAAATAGGAGTCGAGTGTCATGAAAATTGGATTGATTGGTTTAGGTAAAATGGGCATTCATTTAGCCCAAAATATGCTGCGTAATGATAACGAAGTGGTGGGTTTTGACTTGAATCAAGACTTAGTAGCCGAAGCAGCAACTTATGGCGCCAAAAAAGCCACGACGTTAGCAGATCTGGTTAATCAATTGCCACAACCCCGCGTCATTTGGGTCATGGTTCCAGCCGGTCGGCCAACGGATACCACGATTGTTGAATTGAGCCAGGCCTTAGCAGTGGACGATATCGTGATTGATGGTGGCAATACTTTTTGGAAAGATTCGTTACGCCATAATCGCTTATTAACCGAACAAGGTGTCCATTTCTTTGACTGTGGTTCATCTGGTGGTTGGCGTGGTGCTTTGGAAGGCGGTAACTTTATGATTGGCGGTGATGATGCTGAAGTATTCGAAACGATTCGGCCATTATTTGAAGGTATCGCTCAAAAAGACGGGTACTTATATACCGGCAAAGCAGGTTCGGGGCACTATTTGAAGATGGTTCACAACGGTATTGAATACGGGATGATGGAAGCCATCGGTGAAGGCTTTGAAGTATTACAAGCATCAGATTTTGATTACGATAACGCCGCGGTTGCTAAAGTTTGGAATCATGGTTCAGTCGTTCGTAGCTGGTTAATGGAATTGGCCGAAGATGCTTTTGATCAAGATGCCAACTTGGATAACATCAAAGGCCGGATGCATTCGAATGGTGAAGGTCAATGGACTGTGCAAGATGCGATGGATCATGGGATTGCGACGCCAGTTATCGCCGAAGCAGTGATGGCTCGTTACCGGTCACTTCAAGCAGATACGTTTGATGGCAAGGTTGTAGCGGCCCTGCGCAATGGTTTTGGTGGGCACGCCATGGACAAATGCTAGTCAAAAATAATTGAAAGAAGGCGATGATATGGCAACGTATACCAGTGAACCTTTGAATATTTTGCACACTATCGGTTTCAAGGAATTATATCCGGTGATTCGCTGCCAGCTTGATTTTGAAGGTCCATTAGATGTTTTGCAATTAGTTCGGGCATTGACACAAGTGACGAAAATTATCCCACAATTATTATGTCGATATGATTTGCCACACAATCGCTGGCAAAGTACGACCGCAACGGCCGCCGAGCTAATTTATACTGATGTTGCTAATCCGGATGCCGATGCTGCCGGGCTTGATTGGGAAAAAGGACCACAGCTTCGCTGTTACTTGCAAACGGGGCCGACCAGTCAATTGATTATCTATCTCAGTCATATTCTGACGGATGGTGCTGGTGCTAAAGCACTATTGCAATTAATTGCCCAAGCATATAACGGACAGCCACTAATGATAGCGAATCGACAAGATGTGGGGTGGCTGTATGATTTGAAAGCCCGGGTTGGCAAACCCGATACCACGACAACTGACAATCGTGATCATCCTAGTCAACCGCTCAGTTTACCGGCACTAGCGACTGCAAAAACAGCTAGTCGTCAACGCTATGTCGGGCAGCAAACTTTATCAGTGGCGGTGACCCAACGCTTATTACAAGCTGCTCACCAGAGTGGGGTCACATTGAATGATATTATTATGGCTTGCTTTGGGCGCGCAATTCAGCGTTTTCGTCCGGTTAAGACAATTGCCTTAGCTTGCCCAACTGATCTTCGGCGGTATGCGCCGCCAGCAACAGGCGTGGTCCGCATTGCGAATCATACGGCGCGTTACAATGTTGCCATTAATTCACCAGTGACGGACTCGATTAATCAGACTGTTCATTTGATGCATAATGCGATGGCTGAAGCCAAAGCCCATTATCAGTTTTTTGATTCGATTGCAGCCTTATTAACCCAAGTTCAACAACATACAGATTTAACCGATTTACAGCAGTTAGTAGAGAAAAATTACCATGTACGACCAATTGCTTATACTAATTTTGGCATTGTGGCTGAAGATAAAATTCAGTTCAACCACTGTCCGCTTCAACGGGTCGTTTTAACAGGTAGTTTTCGGACGGCACCGATGTTTCAAATTGCTGCGAGCACCTTCAAATCACAGTTGACCATCGCATTTAATATGATTGGCACGCCAGATGAGTATCATTTTGGGATGGCAATTACCGCTTCGGTCGCTGACTTGATGCGTCAGTTTTGTGAGTAATGAATGTTAACAGAACTGGAAATGCATTCGCTCGAAAAAGAAAGCGCTTCCGACAGTAATTTTTAACATTGATGCCATTAGGAGGTATTACCGATGAGTGAAGTAACCATGAAACACCAAGCACCAAAAAAATCGGCGACCGAACATCACGATTTAGTGAATGATTCGTCGAAACGGATTCCAGTACGAGAACGCATTGCGTACGGGTTTGGTGACTTTGGCAATGGATTTATGTTTGACCTAGGACAAGCCTATTTAACTAAGTTTTGGATTGATGCGTGTGGGATTGGCGCCGGCGCGGTCGCGGGTGTGTTTGCCTTTACGAAGATTTTCGATGCCTTTATGGATCCGATTGCTGGGTCATTTGTGGATAACCGTAAAAATATTAGTAAACGTGGCAAGTTTCGACCGGTCATGATGGTGTCTGCAATCTTACTAGGGATTATGACCGTGGTGACATTTACGATGCCGTCCGGGTTATCAACTAGTCAAAAGATTATTTATGCCTATGCGGCGTACATGATTTGGGGTGTCGTCTATTCCTTTACTAATGATCCATATGGGTCATTAGCCTCGGTAATGTCGCGTAATTCTCAAGATCGTAGTTTTATGGCGATGACTCGTCAAGTTGGTTCAGTTGGCGCACAGTTTATTGCCGGGGTCGCTTTTATTCCATTAATGGGGATGATGGCCGGTGGTAGCCAAGAACATGGTTATTTCATTGCGGCCGCCATCTTTGCCATTATCGGCGTCTTAATGTTTGGGGTTTGTTATTTAGGAACGCGTGAAAACGTTAAAGTACAACGGAATAACGGAAGTCAAGAAAAAGAAGGCTTCAAAGACTATTTCCACGTCATTTTCAAAAATGGTCCGCTGGGGGCCGTTATCTTGATGACCTTGTTTACAATTTCTGCCATGAATACAAATAATCAGATGATGGTTTTTTATGCTCAATATAATTTAGGTAATATCGGCCTACAACCGATTATCAATGGGATTATGATGGGTTGCTCGATTGTTGGGGTCTTTATGATTCCAGCATTAACCAAGCGTTTTGGTCAAAAGCGGACCGCCTTTTGGAGCTTCATTATTGGCGCGATTGCGAACTTAGCGAACTATTTCTTACCATCGAATGTCGTGACATTTATTGTATTAGTTACGATTGGTTACACGGCTTTAGCCATTCCAAATGGGATTACTTGGGCCATGGTTTCCAATGCGATTGATTACGGTGAATGGCGTTCTGGTAAGCGCAAAGAAGCCATTACATACGCAGCCTTTAATTTTTCACGGAAGATTGCGCAATCCTTAGCCGCTTTAGTAAGTGCCGGTGTATTAGCATTGACCGGTTATGTTGCCAATGCTAAACAAACGCCCGAAGCTTTAAACGGGATTAAAGCCGCGATGACTTTATACCCAGGGGTTTGTCTTTTGTTAGCCGCCGTTGCTTTAGGCGTGTTCTTCAAGTTGGATGATCAACGGTTTGCTGAAATCGTTGATGACTTGGATCACGGCAAATGGGAACACGGTAAACTAGGCGAACAAAAATTAGATAAATAATTAATCAATAATATTTTTTGGAGGGTTTTAACATGGATTTACAAACAGTTTTAGCAGATGTCAAAGAAATCTTAGCCGCTGATGGACAATATGATCATTTAAGTGATGCGCAAGTATACGCACCTTCCATTCAAGTTGATCGTCAAAATGTTTATTTCATCTTGCACACCGATGGGCAAAAACAATTAGTTGTTTTTGAAGACGCCCGGACTGTTAACGATTTTGAAAGTAATGAATCAATGACTGATGGCAACCAAAAGTTACTCGTTGGCGACTTATCTGAAAATAACTGGCACGCGTTAACAAAACGTTTTGCTTGGGTCAAACCAACTTCACGGCACGGCTACAAATACACATTTGGCTTAGGTGACCGCTTAGGGTTAGCTTCGAATGCTCATCTGCGTTTATTCAAAGGCCGTGGCATCATGCCAGTGTTGTCACAACAATCAATTCGTGAATTGTTATTGACGAACCGGACCTTCACTGATGTTTTATTAGATGCTGGCTGGTCAGTCTTTGAAGAAGGCTACACTGATGGCTGGGGTGCTGATGGTGATCACGTTAAGAATCCTCACGAAGTTGACTATGCCGTTAAGACCGGTTGCTCCATGATTACGTTAGATTGTACAGAAAAGATTCACAACGAAATTGCAGATTTATCTGATGATGAATTGGATGCCAAGTATAATGCATTAGATGCTAAATACACGACTTACTTTAACGATAAGTATTTGAATAAGACTTTCGATTTGGGTCAAACAACGGTTCATTTTGACAAAAAAGACGTTGAACAATCCGTGTTAATCTTCTTTGATGCGGTTGAATATGCGACGTTTATCTATCACAAGTTTGTGGTGCCATTTAACTTAGATTTTGAAATTTCAATGGATGAAACGATTGTGCCAACGACACCAGCCAACCATTACTTCTTCGGTAACGAATTGGCAGCGCGTGATATTACACCCGAAACGTTAGCACCAAAATTCTATGGCGAATTCCAAAAAGCCATTGATTATATCGGTGATGTTAAACGCTTTGAACGGGAATACGTGGTTCATGAAGCCATTGCCGAACACTTTGGTTACAAATTGAGTATTCACTCTGGGTCAGATAAGCTATCAGTTTATGAAATTATTGGGCGTTTGTCCAAGGAACATGGCTGGCACGTTAAGACTGCCGGGACGAACTGGTTGGAAGCCTTACGGGTAGTTGCCCATGAAGATCCAAAATTAATGTTAGATCTTTATAAATTCTCATATGATAACTTGGATGATGTTGCTTCCTTCTATGTCTTCAATGCGCAAAGTAATGGTACGGCACCAAAACCAGCTGAAATCAATGAAAGTAACGTCATGACCTTGCTCGAAAATGATGATACGCGTCAGATTTTGCATACCATGTATGGGTCAATTTTAAATGCGCAAAAGAGTTATGAATATGTTTATCGCGACAAGATTTTCAAGATTTTGCATGACAATCAAGCCGAATACGATAAATACCTCAATATTCATATTGCTGAACATCTGGACTTGTTACAAGGGCTGGCCAAGACTAAGGCCGAAGTACAAGCAAAGTACGAACCACAAATCAACGCTTAATTTTGTGAGTAGGGGGAAGTCGTAATGACGCTATTAAATGATGATTTCTTGTTAGGAAATGCGACCGCCAAAACATTATTTCATGACTATGCGGAAGGCATGCCAATCATTGATTTTCATTGCCATTTAAATCCACAAGAAATTTATGAGAATAAGAATTATCCAAATATCACGCGTATTTGGCTGAATGAAGGGCATTATGGGGACCATTATAAGTGGCGCTTAATGCGTGCCAATGGGGTTCCCGAAGAATTGATCACTGGTGATGGTGATGAATACGAAAAGTTTTTGGCGTGGGCCGGAACGATTGAAAAATCATTAGGAAATCCATTATATGAATGGACCCATTTAGAATTACGGCGCTTTTTCCATATTGATGAAGCGTTTAATCGCCAAAGTGCGCCGGCAATTTGGAAGCAGACCAATGCCTTGTTACAGACTGAAGCTTTCAAGCCACGGAACTTAATCAAAAATTCCAACGTTAAAGCGGTTTGCACGACTGATGATCCGACCTCTGACTTGCATTACCATCAATTATTGCAAAAGACGGCTGCGGTTGACGGATTCAAAACCTTACCAGCGATGCGGCCAGATAGCTTAATTCAGATTGAAAAGCCGGGCTTTGCCGCGTATTTGCAAGAATTAGGGCAACAAGCTAATGTTGAAATTAACTCGTTTGCGGATATTATCACAGCTTTAAAACAACGCTTCGAATTCTTTGCTAGCATGGGCGGTCGGTTATCCGATCATTCATTGTTAACCTATCACTTTATTGAAGCTGACGCGGCACAATTGGACGCTATCGTTGCGAAAGCAGTTCGGGCGGAACCATTATCTGCCACGGAACATGATCAATATTTAACGATGTTGTTGGAAAACTTGATGCAACTCAACAAACAATTTGATTGGACGATGCAATTTCATATTAATTCTATTCGTGATTTGAATCATCCAATGTATGATCAACTGGGAGCCGATACTGGATATGATGCCGTTGGGACTCAGCCAGATATTGTCAGTCAGTTGCAACAGTTGTATACCAAGATGCGTGATACGAATAATATTCCTAAGACCATCTTCTATTCTTTGAACCCGAATGACTGGATGCAGTTGGCAACCATGATGGGGGCCTTTCAAGAAGGGGGCCAACAACGCCTACAACTCGGTGCAGGCTGGTGGTTCAACGATACTGCTGAAGGGATGCATGAGCAATTACGAATCTTTGCTGAAGAAAGTCTCTTACCAAACTTTGTCGGCATGTTAACCGATTCGCGGAGCTTCTTATCATATCCACGGCACGAATATTTCCGGCGCGTCTTATGTAACTTCTATGGTGAATTGGCTGAACAAGGGCGGGTTCCAGATGATCCGCAAGTATTAGGTCCCGTTATCCAAGATATTGCTTATAATAACGCTTATCAGTATTTTGGCTTCTTTGAAGATACGAAGCACTAGCTAGTCGGTTACGAACGACCACTAAAATTACACTCCTTATATATTGTGCTAGGTCACTTGATGGTAAACAGCAGCTATCAAGTGGCCTAGTTTTTTTATTGGAAAATGAGGCCGGTCCTTTCGTATTTATTAAGGTTCAGGCTATAATAAGAGTATTAATAACTTTTAAACGGATGTGGAAGGAAGTAATGGGATGAAACGTGCAACGATTAAAACGATTGCGAAGATGGCCAATGTCTCGCACACGACCGTTTCTCGCGCCCTAAATAATAGTGAGCACGTCACTGAAAAAACGCGTAAAAAGATTCTTGATATTGCGATGGAACAAGGATATGTGCCTAATGTAGCGGCACGGGGGTTAGTTAGTCGGCGAACTTATTTGATTGGCATCTTTTTCTCGGATTTAAATGTCGGGACCTCACCGAGTTTCTTGATTGAGGTTATCAATCAAGTCAAGCGAATCTTACCAGACGACTATTCATTTGCTATTGATAGTATTAGTCACTATCAAGGCGGAGTGGCAGGAATGGAAGAGCGATTTGATGGCGTCATTATTGTTAGTCAGTCTTATCACGATGATGACTTTATCGACCAAGTTGTCGCGAAAAACTTGCCAGTCGTGGTCTTGAATCGGCCGATTGAACGGCGCGATATTTATAATGTTACAACTGATGACCATCTTGGCGTTGAAATGGCGATGAGCTACGCGTTACGTATGGGCCATCGTCAATTTGGGATGATCAAGGGGGAAGCGTCTTTTGTGTCGAGTGATGCGCGGCAACGTACGTTTGAAAGCATCTTGAAAGAACATCAATTAACCTTGAATCCAGACTGGATAAAAGCGGGAAACTACTTGTTAAATAGTGGTTATGAAGCGATGAAACAAATTTTGATGTTACCCAGTATCCCAACTTGTGTCTTTATCTCAAATGATGACATGGCGATTGGCGCTGTCCGAGCGTGCTTAGACTTTGGATTGCACGTTCCAGCCGATATTTCGATTATTGGTTATGATGATGTGGAGTACGCCAAGTATTTGGAACCACGGTTAACGACAGTCAGCAAGCCGACTTCAGCCATTGTCCAGGCGGGGGTAACCGCACTAGTCGATATGATGGATGGAGAAGCCCAACCAAGTGAAAATCAAACCTTGGCACCGAAGCTAATGATTCGTGATTCTGTGAAAAAAATACCACTAAATGAAAATTAATTACAGAAAACGCTTATATCGATGAAAATCATTGACATTCTTTCATAAGGTGCTAGTATGGACCATGGAAAGAAGCAATAGGAGGGTTTTTATGGTAAGCAAAACTGTTACAGCGCAGGTTAATCGGACTGTGCCCAAGCCGAAAAATGTCGTTAATTATTTAGCAGCCGGTTTAACGGTTGTGATTGTTGCTGCGAGCTTGATTGCTGGTGGCAGTGTCGCTACTTCAAGTAATAGCCATTTCGCGCAAGCTTTGACCACGGTCACTGCGCAACGTTAATATTCAATTAGTCTATTAAAATAGTCGCGCTAACTACCCTGATTGTAGGGCAGTTAGCGCGACTTTTCGTTTTTAGTTTAAAAAAGCTATTTAATCAAAGCAAGGACTGCTTTAACGACATCGGTTGGAACCGCTTGGTCTAACGGAATATTAACGCGTTTTTGACCAGTTGTGAGACCAGCTTCCTTAGCTTGAGCCAAGACGTCCGGCGTCAAGTCTGCCGAAATGCTCAAGCTAACGTGGGCTTTATAGGCCGCGATGCTAACGTATTTTTTATCTAAATCATAAAATGGCAAGTTCCACTTAATTTTTGGGGTGGCCGTTGGTAATTCAGTGGTGATTAATTGTGCTAAGGTGCTCAAGATCGGTTGAGCAGCTGGCGCGGCTTTACTGATGTAGTCCGCAGTGTCAGTTACAGGGATACGACTAGGCATTAGTTAGACTTCCTTTCATTTACGAAACGAGTTACGACGTAGTAACCAGATGATTAGGACACACAGGACAAACGTGATGGCAATCGTAATTTCCCAACCAAATGGATTTTTCATAAACGGTAAATCAACATTTTGGCCAAAGAAGCCAAAGACAATGTTGGGAACCGTTAAGACAATTGAAAAAACGGTCAACAGCCACATCGTATTATTCAAACTGTTATCCAAAATATTGGAATAGGCGTTAGAAACCCGCCCAATAATGTCGGAAGCGATGTTGGCCATTTCCAACCCTTGTTGCGCTTCGACAATAATATCGTCGAGGCGTTCTTTTTGTGAGGTGGAAAATTTGATAGGGGCGAACCGTTTTAGTGATTGCAACAAGTCGTTATTACTTTTGAGCGAAGTCAAAAAGTAAACTAACGTGGTTTCTAACTCCATCAATTGAATGATGACCGAGCGTTCGATTTTTTTACGCATTTTTAACTGAATATTTTGGCGCTCTTTATTGATCTTATTAATAGCGGAAAAATATTGGCGTGATAATTTGTATAACACATCAAAAATATAATCGAAAGGATGGCCCACTTTTTCCCAGTCGGCATCGACGACGTCCGCAAACATATCTTCGACAAACGCAGTGTTATCCGTTGTAAAGGTGAGCAGGGTGTGATCGACGAGCATAAAACTGACTTGGGCGGTGTAAGTGCCTTCTTCCGAGTTACTAGTGACCACATCAAAAATAATCGTCGTGATTGAGCTTTTGGAATCATATTCCAGCCGCCCACGTTCATGACGGTCAGTTGCATAACCGAGCATTTCATCGGTCACGCCTTCTTCATTAACGAGTTGACTATAATCACTATCAGTATAGTTGTTAACCGCGACCCACCGAAAATCGTCGCTTAAGGCTTGTACTTTTATCATTGTTTTAAACTTCCAGAAATTTGATTTAAGACAAATGTAACACGCTTCACTAGTGAACGTAAAGGTTGAATTATTTAACGAGCGTTCGGCTCAGGCGCTCGCACCACAACTGGTGTTGGCGACTGAAGAAAGCTAATAATAAATCGTAACTGATGATGAGTAAAATCAACGAGACGATGACTAAGTAAACATCTAAGCGATTTAATGAAGCACTGGGCATATTGCCGAGGCGGTTGAATAACCACAAGTCTAAAAAGAGGAGCGGTAAACTGACGAGATAGAGCCCGGCATAGTGAATCGTGATCTGCAGCGGGTTGGCCGGGCGCCCATCCGTGGACACCATTTGACTATTCATTAAAATGCCACCCAGCGTTTTGCCGTGTAAACAAATGGCCGGTAACCAGAAAAATAGCACGATGTCGGTGACGTACAACCAGACGTAATTATGCGTTAATGGCCAATTGAAGTGCTTAACGAGGACGAAGTAGATGACGTCAAAGGCGGCAATCACAATCCAATCGATGGCTAACGCGAAGACGCGGCGCCAATTAATCGGATGATCAGCATGTTGTAGTACGGTTGAATGGTCCGTATTGCGCCACTTTTTCGGAATGAAAATCAATGCCCATGCGCCGACGATGCCCCCTAACGTATTCATCATCAAATCATCGACATCGAACATTCGATAAGCGCGTGAATAGTAACCGTATAGGCCGGTCAGTTGCGTCGTTTCAAAGAATAGCGAAAGCGTAAAGCTGGTTAGCGTGATCAGCCAGAGTGGCCAGTGATGCCGCCATTTTAAGTAGGCGCCAATCGGCATGAATAATAGAACGTTAAAAAATGGCTGGAAGAAGGTTGACGATTTAAAGGCCGCCAGCCAGGTGCTCGGTTCACTAACCTTAAACGGCGTCAGTAGTTTTAATTGTTCGATAAAATAAAAGGGCTGTAAATTATATTCGGCCGTAGTGAGCTTGGCCACCGAACTGCGGGTAGGCAACGGCAAAATAATGAGTAGGTAGGCCGCGGCGATATACCAGATGAACGAATACGTACTAATTAAGTTGCGTTCGGTCAACGCGTCTTTAGTGCGCAGCTGAACGGCTAAAATAATCATCGCCACGAGTAAGGTGACAAACGGCAGTGCCAAGATGATGATATGGACGGGCTCCAGCAGTGTACTGACGATATGACTGGACAACGCCAAATTATAGAGTTTGGTAATGAATTCATGCATATAACGACCCCCTTTGTAGATATTAGTTCTATTGTAAGTGAAAGGTGTGCCCGAAAGATGGTTATGATATCTTTTTTTAGCGAATATCAATAATTCAGTATAAATTAAAACCGCTTACACTATAATATTTCGACGATTATGAATATATTTTGACGATTTATGTTAGATTTTTTAATTGGTTTACTAGCACATGTTAAAATAATTTGCTTAATAATTGTAATCGAATTTAAGGAGTATTTCTAATTTATGTGGTTGATAAATATAATGAATGACTTCGTGATTGGGTATCCTATTTTAGTCGCGGCAATCTGGATTATTGGTTGCTTGTACTTTAATGCCTATCAGCGGGGGTTGAAGCGGGGACCTTTGACCAGTGCTGATTCACCATTAGTCTCGATATTAGTCCCGGCACACAATGAAGAAGCCACCTTGCAAGGGGCGATGGCTTCGATTGCCGCCTTACATTATCATAACTTTGAAGTTATTTTAATTGATGATAAGTCGGACGATAACACGCTGGCCATGATGCACACGTTACAACAGAAATATTCGCAATTGACGGTTAAAATCGTGGCAATTCCCGTCAATCATGGTAAAGCGAATGCCTTGAATCAAGGTCTCAAAGTCGCAGCTGGCGAATATATTATGGGAATCGATTCGGACTCTATTTTGGATTATCAATCCTTAAATGAAATCGTGACGACCTTAAATACCAATCCGCGTATTGGGGCCGTCGCTGGCAAACCGGTCGTGCGAAATCGGACGACGATTTTAGGCCGGCTACAACTTTTGGAATATATCGGGGTTATCGATATTATCAAGAAAGCCCAAGCATTCTTAACCGGCCGGATTACAACGGTTTCCGGTGTTTTAGTTGGGTTTCGCCGTTCAGCGCTGGACTCGGTCGGTGGCTGGAATCCGGCGGTCATGACCGAAGACATTGATATTACCTGGCGGATGTATCGCCACGGCTGGTTAGTCCGCTATGAACCGCGGGCAATTTGTTGGATCTTAGTACCTGAAAGTATTCGTAATTTGATTCACCAACGGCAACGCTGGTCACGTGGTGGCTTGGAAGTGTTGGCGGGTAATTGGGATGTGTTATTACATGGAACTTGGGGCAAACGGGTCTTATTGCTCGAAACGGTTATTAGTAATATTTGGGCGTTATGCACGGCCTTGAGTTTAATCTCATGGGTGCTTAACTTAATTTTTGTGCGTTCGGTACAGCTGGACGGCGACATTTTGCTCATCTTATTAGTCATCAGCTTTACCCAATTCGCGATTGGGTTTCAAGCGTCACGCCAGGCGGCTTATTTGCAATGGCGCGACTTGTTACTGATTCCAGTTTACATTTTGTATTACTGGATGATTAATTTAATCAGTTGTATCGCCGCCATAATTTCATTTGTATTAGATCCTGACCACGTGGGGACGTGGACGAGTCCGGACCGGGGGTTGAAGTAATGTCGAAACATGAATTAGTGATTCGTAAAAAAACGGGGTTATGGCGCTCACTGGGACGCAATACCTTGCTGACGCTATTGTGGTTATTCGTCTTTTTTGTCATCATCACGAATATTAGTTTTATTATGCATATTTATAGTGATACGCTCGTTAGTTTTTATTTGTTACTGAATTTAAATTATAATTTGTACGGCCTAGTAATTGGCGGCATCGTCGTCATTGCCTTAGTTATTTGGGTCTATAGCGCGTGGCGGCTACGTCAGTTACGGGGGCGGCAATCATGAATCGACGGACACGTAAACTGTTAATTTGGGTGGTCGCCATTCTGATTGTGATTGGTATGGGATTCACGGTAAAAAAAGATTTCCAGTTTGACAAGGGGAGTAATGAAAATTACGCCTTGACGCCGGATGCCGCCAAAGCTAAAAACGGGGTCATTATCTTTTGTTATCACCGGGTCTTAAGAAACACCCTCGGCGTCGATACGGCGCGGCTGTTGTCGAGCAACTCGCAGTTACATGATTTTGATGTACCGCTCGATCAATTTGCCAAACAAATGGCCTTTTTGAAGCGGCAGCACATTCGTGTGATTTCCACGGCCCAACTGGCCAAAATGAAGGCTAGTGGCCAACCAATTAAAGGTAAATATGCCGTGCTGACCTTTGACGATATTGACCGCACAACGATTGATAATGCGCTACCGATTATGAAAAAATATAAGTTCCCATTTACGACGTTTGTGATTACGGGTAATACGGGGCGCTACCGGGAAGGCACGCAGTTAGCGACTTGGTCACAAATCAAGTCGGCTAAAAAGTCGGCGGGATCATTAATGACCCTCGGTTTGCACACTAACGACATGCATTATTTGACCAAAAAGTTCCAACCAATTTTTGATCAACCGAACCAATACCATAACTTTGTAAAAGACTTTAAAAAGAGCCAAGCCAAGATGAAACAAGAAACAGGGCATTACGGGCAAGTCTTCGCTTATCCATATGGCGCGGGTCCCAAACGTATCAACCAATTCTTGACGCGACAGCATCTCAATCAAGGCATCATGTTATTAAAGGTCGGGGTCGTGACCAATCAGACCAATATGAATGCTTTACCACGGATGATTATCAACAGCAACAGTTGGCCTAGCATCCAAAAATGGTTGTCTAAATAATTTGGTAATTGCCGCTGCCAACTGCCCGTAATTCCAGCTGCTACGGGGACCGGTCCAAGCCTGGGAAACGTCTTGAACCTCACTTTTGAGCCTGAAAATCGAGTCTCAAAAGATGTCCGTGGTGTAAATGGCCAACAAACGGCCGTTAACGCCACCCGCATAGCGGCCTTCATTACGGGCAGTCGGCAGCTAAATTGATGATTGAGATAAATAAGGTTTCACTGCGATTTTCGTAGTGAAACCTTATTTTTTTTTGATAATTTATTTGGCAGAATAGTAGTAATGGTGGTTGCAGCTAACTAGTCAATTGGCTACCAGGTCCGACGAGTTGTCGGGGTGTGAATGAAATGGAATTAGGGTACCTCATCGTGATGCTAACGGCTTTCATACAAGGCTGGCGATTTATTAACCGATATTTGCGGTAAGTCGCAAAGTATGGTTCAATAATGGCAAATTATTAAAAGGGGCTGAGTAAATGTTAATTGACGGTCACACCCATACGGAATTATGCCCGCATGGTAGTGGGGAAGCTACGGAGAAGATGATTCAACGCGCGATTCAACTCGGCATAAAAAAATATTGTATTACGGAGCACGCCCCGTTGCCACCGGATTTTCGGGCGCAATACGCGGGCGTTGAAACCGGCTATACGGAAGCTTCATTGACCTTGAATGAAGTGCCGCAATATTTGGCCTTGGCGCAAAAGTTGCAACAAAAGTATCAGTCACAAATTTTAATCACGATTGGCTTTGAAGTCGACTTTTTGGCTGACCACGTGGCTTGGACGCGCGACTTCTTAAATGAGTACAGCTCACAAATTCAAGAGAGCATTTTATCCGTGCACTTTATGCGGGGGGCGCAACATAAATATTGGTGCCTGGACGATACGACGGCTGATTTTCAAACCGGTTTTGGCGCTTGGTTGGCTGACCCGCAAGCTTTGTTTGCGCAATATTATCAAACGGTCTTAGCCTCCGTGCAAGCTGATTTAGGGCCGGCAACACCACTGCGGATTGGGCATATGAGCTTGATTCGAAAGTTCCAAGATTTATTTGATTTAACGGCGCCCCTTGATCGTCAAAATATCACGCTCGTGGGTGAAATTTTGGATGAAATTGCCGCGCAACATCGCGAGATTGATTTTAATGTGGCCGGTTTGTATAAATCTTTTTGTAACGATTTTTATCCCGGTCCGCAAATTACCAAGATGGCGAGAAAACGTGATATTCCGCTGATTTATGGCTCAGATGCGCATGATATTTTGAGTGTCGGTCACGGGATTCATTTAGCGGACCGCTTAATTAACGGTTGACAAATGAGAATTTAGTTACTAAAATGAATTCTAAATGGCAAATTACAAGTTTAATCCGAACAAGCCCGGAATCTTTCAATGGCAGTCTGTTGATGATGTATTTTTAATGGTCGTTGATTAATTAATTCAAGTGCTGCTAAGATTTCATCAGTCGTGACTTGGCTAAAATTAGTTTTTTTCGGGAAGAACCAACGTAACCGGCGATTGAAATATTCATTGGAACCTCGTTCCCACGGTGAATATGGATGGCAAAAATAGACTTTGATCTGATAATCCTGTTCTAAAGCCTGATAGTTAGCAAACTCTTTACCATGATCAACGGTAATGGACTTCACCTGAGAACCGAAGGCCCTCATGAATTTGCCAAAGGCGGTGTTTAAGGATTTAGCTGTACGATTAGGAGCTTTGATGGCCCATAGAAGTCGTGTCTTGCGTTCTATGAAAGTAACCAAACATGATCGTGATTCGCCTCGACTAGAAAGCACCGTGTCGACTTCCCAATGACCAAAAGCTAACCGTTGATTGACAGTGGTTGGCCGTTGTTCTATCGAAGTCCCGCTTGTAAATTTCCCGCGATGTTCATTAAATCGGTGCTGGCGGACATTCCGATTGGGGAGATCAGTCAATTTAAAGGGTAGCCAGCCATGATTAAGCCAATTATAAATTGACGCAGTGTTCAGGTTAAAAGCGGCCGCAATAGCTTCTGGTGACCAGGTTAATCGTAAGTGGTTGGTAATTAAAGTCTTTAATGCTGTCGTTAGCAGTGAATGCCGACCGCAATTCCGTCTTTTGTGATCTGCGTCTTGTTGTGCTAGTTCTGGATCATAGGGCTTGACCCGATCCAATTCATAGCTAATGGTAGCTTTGGCAACGCCCAAGGCGTCAGCCATTGCTTGGTAAGTTTTATTCCCATCATTGACCATTTGTGCTAGTGCGCCACGTTGAAAACGTGATAAAGTAGAAGTACCCAAAGTAATCACTCCTTATATTGGTTGGAATTAACTACTACCATTGTAAGTGATTGCTTTGGGCTTTTTAATTTCTGTTCGGATTAATTATAGAATTTGCCAAATTAAACAACTAATCAAATTTTAATAAAAGTAGTGATTAGAAAAAGTAATTAGCAAATTCCTCATCCAGAGAGTCCGGGTAGCTGCGAACCGGGCAGATATTGCTAACGAACCCACATCTATGAACTGCCGCGGTGAACCTTGGTGTCTTTAGCCGTGGCCGAATGGTTTCGTTATCCAAGTTGACTTTAAGTCAACATGAGGTCGTCAGTGTGAGCTGGCGATGAAATAAGGTGGAATCACGTCCAAACGTCCTTTTAGCAGTCTTGCTGAAAGGGCGTTTTTTTATATTTTGATCAGTACAAAAAACGAGGAGGCGTTGGCAAGTGTTAAGTAATTTATTACCTCAAGGAACCCGCGACGAATTTGGTAGTCGTGCGGCGATTAAGCAACAACTAATTTCGGTGATTCAAGCCCATTTTAAGCAACGCGGGTTCGCGTCAATTGCGACGCCGTTACTCGAAAATCAAGCCGTCTTTGCCCCTTATGAAATCGGCAATTATCAGTTATATCAATTATTCGATCAAGACGGGCAAACGTTAGTCTTACGGCCCGACATGACGTTGCCGGTGGCGCGGTTCTTGAGTGCCACGAAAGTCCCGTTACCCCAGAAGTTCAGTTATGTGGGCGATATTTTCCGAGTCGGCCGCCGGTTATCCGGGGCGTACAACCAAATTACTCAGGCGGGTGTTGAATTGATTGGCTACTCGTCAATCAAAGCGGAATTAGAATGTTTGACGCTTGCGAATCGCTTGAGTGCCGAATTAATCGACGACGCGGTGGAGATTGAATTAGGTGATGCCCAGTTTGCCCAACAAGTTGTTGCCAGTTTGACGGCAGATGCGACGCAACAAGCTGCCATTAAGCAAGCCTTGTTCAATAAGCAGATTCCCCAATATCAAGCACTGATTGCCGCGTATCAAGACGAGCCGCTATACGACTTTTTGCAACGATGGCCGCGTTTGTTTGGCACGCCAGCCACGATTTTTGCTCAGTTGGCGACTGCACCGTTACCGGCCAGCGTGCAAACCGGCATCGACCGGTTAAAGGCCGTTGTGGCGTGGATGCAACAGACGATGCCGCAACAAGCCGTTTCGGTGGATTTGAGCAGTGAAGCGCCACAGAGTTATTACACGGGGCTAACGTTTCGGGGATATTCCCAAGCGGGCGCCGGTTACTTATTTAGCGGCGGGCGTTACGACCAGCTGCTGGCTAACTTCCAAGCTAAACCAGAACCCGCAGTTGGGATGGGCTTAGATGTGGATTTACTAACTGAATTAGCTGGCACCACAACGACCACCCAACCGCAAACACTGATTTATTTTGACCCGCTGCAGTGGTCGCAAGCCGAGGCGTATCTGGCGCGCCAACCGCAAGCGATGTTGAGCTTAGCGCCGGATTTAGCCGCGGCGCGCGTTGAAGCGGACCAACTGGGTGCGACCTTAATTGATTTGACAGAAGGTGCTGATGATGAAAAATAACCGTTTGAAAATTGCCCTAACCAAAGGGAGGGTGGAACAACAAGTTTTACCGTTACTCGAAGCCGCGGGCATTGATTGCGAGCTCGTCCGCAACAAGCAGCGCCGGTTGATTTTTGATTCAACGACGCAACCGTATGAATTTATTTTAGCGAAAGGCCCGGACGTTACCACGTTTTTGGAACGGGGCGCCGCGGATGTCGGGATTGTTGGCAGTGACATCTTGGTGGAACACCAAAGTACCCAATACGAATTACTCGACTTAGGGGTCGGTGAATGTCAATTCGTCTTGGCTTCGACGCCGGACTTTGACCCCCAAGCCCCGCAACGTAAAATTATTGGCACCAAGTATCCGTTGATTACGAAACGGTACTTTGACCGCCTCGGCCAAGATGTTGAAATTATTAAAATCGAAGGTTCCGTCGAATTAGCGCCACTGACCGGTTTAGCTGATGCGATTGTTGATATTACCGAAACCGGCACGACCTTACGTGAAAATAATTTACAAATTTATGATTACTTACAACCGGTTTCGACGCGCCTCGTCGTTAACCGCTTAGCCTTAAAACAACAACAAACCGCCATTTATGACTTGGTCGACCGGCTCGCAGCCGTTGTCGCCCCAAAGGAGTCCGCAAAATGAAAATTATTAATGAAGATTTAGCTACTTTAAAACAACTCATCCAAACGAAGACCCAACAATTAACTGATGAAAAGGTCGTTACGGCCGTGCAAGTGATTATTGCTAACGTCATCAAAAACGGCGACCAAGCGTTACAAGATTACGAAAAACAATTTGATCAAGTCACTATTGACCAATTCAAGTTGGACCAAGCCACGATTGACGCGGCGTATGACAATTTAGATGCGGATGTCAAAGCGGCGTTATTACTTGCTAAGCGCAACATTACGAGTTTCCACGAAAAAGAAAAGGCGACTGGCTTCATTGATGCCGAACAACCGGGCGTCTTGCGGGGGCAAAAGTTATTGCCACTTAACCGGGTCGGCTTATACGTTCCTGGGGGTACCGCGGCGTATCCTTCCACTATTTTGATGAGTGCTTTGCCAGCCAAAATCGCCGGCGTAAACGAAGTCATTATGGTAACACCGCCACAAAAGGATGGTATTAATCCGGCCGTCTTAGCCGCCGCTAAAATTGCCGGCGTCGATGCGATTTATCAAGTCGGCGGTGCGCAAGCCATTGCCGCGTTAGCTTATGGGACCGCGTCGATTCCCCAAGTGGATAAAATCATTGGTCCCGGCAATGTCTTTGTCGCTACTGCCAAAAAGCAAGTCTTTGGGCAAGTCGCCATCGACATGGTGGCGGGACCGTCTGAGATTGGGATTATCGCCGATGATAGTGCCAATCCCCGCGAACTCGCGGCGGACTTATTGAGCCAAGCGGAACACGATAAGTTAGCGCGCCCCATTTTGATTACGGATAGTTCGCGCTTGGCGCAAGCGGTGAGTGATAACGTCGATTCCCAGTTAAAGGTGTTGCCACGAACCGAAATCGCAACTGCTTCGGTGAACAATAAAGGTTTTATTGCGGTAGTTGATCAGGTGACCGATATGTTTGAGTTGATGAACACGGTTGCGCCCGAACATTTGGAAATCCAATTGGAAAATCCAACGCAATACTTGAATCTCATTAAAAATGCTGGCTCCGTCTTTTTAGGGCGCTACGCTTCGGAACCACTCGGTGACTATGTGGCCGGTCCTAATCACATCTTGCCAACTAGTGGGACAGCGCGTTTCTCATCACCGTTGGGCGTGTATGACTTTGTCAAACGGACTTCCTTTATCCAGTACACTGCGCCGGCCTTAGCTAAGGAAGCTAAAGCTATTACCACGTTAGCGCGCGTTGAAGGTTTAGAAGGTCACGCCCGCGCCATTGAAGCCCGCTTTGATACTTATTACGACTAGGAGGTCACCGATATGCGACAAGCTACGATTAAACGTGAAACTAAAGAAACGCAAATTGAAATTAGCCTGAACTTAGATGAACAGAGTGGTATCGACATTGATACCGGGATTGGTTTTTTGAATCACATGTTGAACTTATTCGCCAAGCACGGTCGCTTTGGCTTAGTCGTCAAATGTCACGGTGACTTGGACGTTGACCCGCACCACACGACCGAAGATACGGGGATCGTGTTAGGTGAATGTTTCAAACAAGCACTCGGCGATAAAGTTGGGGTTGAACGATACGGAACCGAGTTTGTGCCGATGGATGAAACGCTGGGGCAAGTGAGTGTGGACTTGAGCGGCCGGTCGTACTTAGTGTTTGATGCGGAATTGACGAATCCCCGCTTAGGCGGCCTCGACACCGAAACGGTGGAAGATTTCTTCCAAGCGTTCGCGTTTGCCGCCGAGATGAACTTACACGCCCGCATTTTATATGGCCGCAATACTCACCACAAGGTCGAAAGCTTATTTAAGGCGTTAGGCCGGGCGATGCGAGCGGCTGTCACGATTAATCCCGACATCAAAGGGGTCAACTCCACAAAGGGTGTGATTTAATGTTTGCAATTGTCGATTACGATACGGGGAATACCCGCAACTTAAAAAAAGCGTTTGATTACTTACAAGTCCCGACAACGTTAACAGCGGACCCGAAAGTTTTGAACCAAGCCGACGCCGTTATTTTACCGGGCGTGGGGGCCTTTGCGGCGGCGATGCAGGCGTTAAATGACCGGCAACTTGTCCCTGTTTTACAACAACTTGGCCAAGCTGGTAAACCAATGCTCGGCATTTGCTTAGGGATGCAATTGCTATTTCAAAGTAGTTCCGAGTACGGCGACCATGCCGGGTTAGGTTTATTAAAAGGGCAAGTCGCCGCGATTCCAACCAATCTCGGTGTGAAAGTCCCCCAGATGGGTTGGAATCAAAATAACGTCCAGCAATTAAACAGTCCCTTTGCGGCCATTGATGGACAGTTCACTTACTTCGTACATTCCTATTATGCTGTCAGTCCCGCTGACCAAATTGTCGCGACGGTCGATCATGGCATCGCGATTCCCAGTATTGTGCAGCGGCAAAATGTGGTGGGGATGCAATTCCACCCGGAAAAAAGTGGGCAAGTTGGGTTACAACAATTAGCGACCTTTAAGGAAATGGTGATGGCAAATGATTTTTCCAGCAATTGATTTAAAAGGTGGGCAAAGTGTCCGCTTGTATCAAGGTGATTATGAGCAAACGACGTTAATCAACGCCGATCCGGTCCAACAAGCCCAACAAATTAACGCCGCCGGTTTAAAACAGCTACATCTAGTCGATTTGGATGGCGCCAAGTCCGGGCAACCGGAAAACTTGGCGACTATCACGGCTATTCGGCAAGCTTTTGATGGCACATTAGAACTGGGCGGCGGAATTCGCACGTATGATTTAGCGGTCCGCTACTTACAGCTAGGCATTGACCGCTTAATTATTGGTTCGGCCGCCTTGACTAACCCCGCTTTAGTCCAACGCTTACTCCAAGAATTTGGCGGGGCCCGGATTGTGATTGGGGTCGATGGGAACAATGGTCAAGTTGCCATCAACGGGTGGCTGGAACAATCGCAGACGAGTATGCGTAGTCTGATTGCCACGATGATGGCCGCCGGGGCCCAAAACTTTATCGTGACCGATGTGGCGCGCGATGGCACGATGCAAGGACCGAACCTGGCGCTGTTGACCACGCTGCATACCGAATTACCAGCTGCAAACTTAGTGGCTAGTGGCGGGATTCGCGATGTGGCTGACTTGCAGACTTTACAAGCTGCCGGAATTGACGATGCCATCATCGGTAAGGCTTTGTATGAAGGGACCGTTACCTTGGAACAATTGGCGGAGGTGTAAGCAATGTTAGCAAAACGGATTATTCCATGTTTAGATGTCGCGGATGGTCGGGTAAAAAAAGGCGTCAACTTCGTAAACTTGACGGATGTCGGCGATCCAGTCGCCATTGCCGCGGCGTATCAGCAACAAGGGGCCGATGAATTAGTATTTCTGGATATTTTTGCGACCAATGAACATCGGCAAACGATGGCTGATATTGTGGAACAAGTCTCCGCACAAGTTTTTATGCCGTTGACGATTGGCGGGGGCATCAGTAGTGTGACCGACATGCAACGCTTGCTGAAAGCCGGTGCCGACAAAATTTCGATCAATTCAGCCGCGGTCGCTAATCCGGCCTTGATTACGGCGGGCGCCGAAAAGTTTGGCAATCAATGTATCGTGGTCGCAATTGATACCGCTTGGGATGCCCAAGCGCAACAGTATCGGGTCTACACGCATGGTGGGCAACAAGCCACCGATTTAGACGCCATTGCTTGGGCCAAAGCGGTCGTGGCGCGTGGTGCTGGCGAACTACTCGTGACCAGTATGGACCGCGATGGCACGAAGGCTGGGTTTGATACTGACTTGTATCAAGCCTTAGGCGCCGCCGTCAACGTGCCCATCATTGCTTCCGGTGGGGCGGGCAACTTAGCCGACTTTGAGACCGTCTTTCAACAATCGCCGGTCGATGGAGCGTTAGCGGCCTCGGTCTTTCACTACGGCGAGCTCACCATCAGTGAGGTTAAACATGCCTTAGCGGCGAAAGGAGTGGTCGTGCGATGACTAATGAACCAGACTTTGATAAAGGCAACGGTTTGGTGACGACGGTCGTCACCGATGCCACGACCAAAGCGGTATTAATGGTCGCTTGGATGAACGCAGAAAGTTATCGCCGGACCTTGGCATCGGGTCAGACGTGGTTTTGGTCGCGTTCGCGGCAAGAGTTGTGGCATAAAGGCGCCACGAGCGGCAATTTGCAAGATGTCGTTAGTATCGCGCTCGATTGCGACAACGATACGTTATTAATAGCAGTTAATCCACATGGCCCGGCTTGCCATACCGGTCACGCCAGTTGTTTTTTTAAACCAGTATTGAATAGAGAGGATCTTGACTAATGCAAAATATGGAAGAACTTTATCAAATGATCGCTGAACGGCAAAAGAATCCTAAAAAAGGCTCGTATACGGATTATTTATTTACTGAAGGATTGGATAAAATCTTGAAAAAAGTCGGGGAAGAATCGACCGAAGTAATTGTGGCCGCCAAAAACCCGGGCGACTCGGAACTGGTCTATGAAACCGCGGACTTGTTTTATCACGTGTTAGTTTTACTCGTGCAACGCGGTGTTAGCTTTGACCAGATCAAAGCTGAATTAGCGAAGCGTGAAGGTAAGATGAGTGATTTTAAGGATCGGCCAGAAATCAAGAATTTATAACGGGGGCTAATATATGAAGGCTAGTGTGCAAAATTTACAACCGTATGTGCCGGAGAAACCGTTAGCCACTTTAGCACAGGAGCTCGGATTAGACCGCGTAGTGCGGTTATCCGCCAATGAGAATCCTTACGGCACTTCCCCCGCCGTGGCGGCCGCGGTTAAAGCTTGGGACTTTACCCAGAGCAATCGCTACCCCGATGCAGACGCCGCCGCGTTACGCACAGCGGTGGCAAAGCGGGAACATGTCGATGAGGACCAATTGGTGTTTAGCGTCGGGTTAGATGAAATGATCGTCATGGTTTCACGGACGTTCTTAACGCCCGGTGACCAAGTCGTCGTATCAGCGCCCACCTTTGCGGAGTACGGGCTCCATGCCGAAATCGAAGGCGCGCAGCTTGTGTCGGTGCCGACCTTAGCTAATGACCACGTGGATTTTTCAGCCTTAGCGGCGGCCGTGACCCCGCCAGTTAAGATGGTCTGGTTATGCAATCCAAATAACCCGACTGGGACAGTAGAATCCTTAACGGACATCGAAGCCTTCATTCAACAAGTGCCTAGTGAAACGGTCGTCTTGATTGATGAAGCCTACTTGGACTTTGCGCCGAATGCGGCGGCCATTACGGCCATGCAATTGCCCGGGAAATATCCGAATGTCGTGGTGATGCGGACTTTTTCGAAAGCTTATGGGTTAGCGAACTTCCGCAGTGGCTACGCGGTTTTCTCTAAGGAATACGCACCGACGATGCAAGCCGTGCGCTTGCCTTATAATGTGAATTCACTTACCCAAGTAGCGACATTAGCGGCTTTGAATGACCAGGACTTTGTCCACGCCACCGTTCAAAAAAATGCGGTTGAACGCGCCAAGTGGCAAACGTTTTTCGACGATAATCAGATTCAATATGACGAAAGTGGCGCTAACTTTATTTTCTTCAAGTATCCTAAGGCTGACCAGTTAGCCACCTACTTATTACAACACGGCTATGCGTTGCGGACTGGCTTGCGACCAGATTGGTTACGACTGACGATTGGGACGGCTGAAGATAATGCAGCGATTCAGCAATTGATTTTAGCTTATCGAAGTTAACGAATTTGTGCCGGAAAATTTTAACTAAAAAACTGTTTGATGACATGGTGAATTCATCAAACAGTTTTTTTGTGTTAGCGGCTTATGACTGTAAAAATTTAGTTAGTGCCGCAGTCGGTAAGTCCAACTGTGTCTGCAAGCCGCCCTGACGTCGCTGATGCTTGATGGTGGGCGCGACGGTCTCATTGGGCAGTAGTTTCGCCAATTTTGGGTGCGTTAAGTTATGTGGCCGATGCCAAACATCGTTCGCCAAAGCTAGCCGCGGTTGGCTTTGATACATAATCATGACATGTTGCAATTCCACAAATTCTGGGGTGGGTGTGCTGACGGCTAGGACGTAAGGATGGTAAGCCGCAATCAAATTTTCGGGACTCACGAAGCGGTAATTGGGAAAGTAGTTGATCAACACATAGTCGTATTTTTCAAAGTCCGGATAGTGTTTTAAATGACTGACGAGTTGGTCACGCTCATAGTATTTAGCGATACTTGTATAGTGATTGGTGTTGACCAAATCAGCAGTCGTAAACGGCATTCGCGGTAAATAAGTCATCCCGATTTTGGGTTGATAGTGGGTGTGGCGATATTGGTCATCAAAAGTTTTAAACGCGTTTAAATCGAGCACTGCCACTTTAGCGGCAAGTGTTTGGGTGAGCCAATTGGCCAAGTTATACGTAATGGTCGTTTTACCGACTTGGATATGTTCACTAGTTATTAAAATATATTTGGTCATTTCATCACCCCAGTAATATGTAAAAGTTACCCTTATTATACAAAATGCCATCGCAAACGACTAGTCCAGTTGACTTAGAGTTGTGTCGAAGGGGTATACTAGCGCTATCAAAATGACGGAGGTTTTGACATGAGTGAATTAGACAAATTAGATGCGGGTCAGTGGTACCATTTTTTAGATGATGAAGTCGCTGCGCGTAAAGCACGGGCCGCCAAATTATGCCAAGAATTTAATGCCATTGATGCGACTGATCCAGCCGCCCAAACGGCGAAGATTCGTGAAATCTTAGGCAGTTGTGGGCAACACGTCTCGGTGCAAGCAAATTTCAACTGTGATAATGGGTTGAACATACATGTCGGCGAAAATTTTTTAAGCAATTATAATTTAACGATTTTAGATATTGCCCCAGTCACGATTGGTGATAACGTCATGATTGGGCCCAATGTTGATATTTATACGGTTAATCATCCGTTGGTCGCTGCTGACCGCATTCAATGGTTAGCACAAGGATCCCCAGTTACCATCGGGAATAATGTCTGGATTGGTGGCAAAGTCACGATTACACCGGGCGTGACGATTGGGGATAATGTCGTGGTCGCGACAGGGGCCGTGGTGACCCAAGATATTCCCGACAATACGCTCGTGGGCGGGGTACCGGCTAAAGTGATTAAAACGTTAGCCTAGCAAAAAAGGATGCGCCAAGCATCCTTTTTAGTAGGTTTGTAAACGAGTTTCTAATGCCTTTAAATCGGCAATTTGCGTCGCGGTTAACGTTTGACTAGTGCCCACCACATTGACGATTTCTTGCCCAACTTGCAGAACCGCTAATAACGTTTCATCGGTTTCCAGTAAGGATGAAATCCGAATAAATGCCCGAAAGTCGTCAAAATCTTGATTGAGCTGGTTTTGTTCAGCTTTGTTGAGCGATTGGGAAACGATTTTTTTGAACCGTTGGAGTCGTTTCCCCCGTTCGCGCCGGGCCGTGACGTACGGCAAGAACAGTGCAACGATGACGGCAATAATTTCAGCGAAGGCCGCAATCCATTCTGATAAAGGTCCAATTTCCATCTGTGCCACCTCGAAAAATTTGGCGAAATTGTGGTTAATGTTTGAAAATTAAACATCGGCCATTAATAATTCCAGTATAACAGGTATACTAAATATAGGTGACTATTCACGAATGGAAAGAGGTTTCTGCGTGCTACACTTTATCGAACAACTTTACGGTCCGTTCTTTAGCGGCGCCAACTGGGGCCAAGTCATTACGTCCGCCAATGATTGGTTAATTATTTTATCGTTGGCGATTATCGAATGCTTATTGTCAGTTGATAATGCGGTCGTGTTGGCAGCCCAAACGCAAAGTTTGGACAATTTACAAGAACGTGAGAAATCATTATTTTATGGTTTATGGGGCGCGTATTTGTTTCGATTCTTAATTATTGGGATTGGAACGTATCTGATCAGTTTTTGGGAAATCAAAGTTCTCGGGGCCGGTTACTTATTTTATTTGGTTTATCGTTATTTTTCACCAAATCCAGAACCAACCGCGGAACCGAAAAAGCAACGTCGCTGGTTTGGTTTGAGTAAGTTTTGGTCGGTGGTGATTCAGATTGAAATGATGGATATTATCTTTTCTATTGATTCAGTCTTAGCATCATTAGCCATCTCTGATAATCCCGTGATTGTCTTGATTGGTGGGATGATTGGGATTGCTTGTATGCGGGGCATCGCCGAAGTCATTATGCGGCTTATGCGTAAGATTCCGGAATTGGAAACGATGGCGTATTGTTTAATTGTCATCATTGCGATTAAATTATTTGTTTCGATTCCGGCGATTGGCTGGGATATTCCTGCCACTGCCTTTGGTTTCATTGTGTTAATTGCGTTTGTAATTACGATGGTGATTCATTTTATGCGGCAAAAGGCCACGAAGAAAGGTGAGTAAAATGCAACTTGGATTTGTTGGAACGGGTGTTATGGGCGCGGCCATCGCGCAAAACTTAATGGCGGCTGGACATCAGTTGACCGTTTATAATCGCACTAAAAGTAAAACCGACGCGCTCGTCGCCAATGGGGCTACTTGGGCGGCCACGCCAGCGGACGTTGCCAAACACAGTGACGTGGTCTTTACGATGGTCGGTTTTCCCACGGATGTCGACAACGTTTATTTTGGCGACGATGGGATTTTTAGCGGTTTATCGGCGGGTAAGACGGTCGTTGATATGACGACTAGTCGGCCAAGTTTAGCCGTGAAAATCGCGGATTACGCGACGGCTCATGGGTTTCACGCCCTCGATGCGCCGGTATCTGGCGGCGACATTGGTGCTAAGAATGCGACGCTGACCGTGATGGTTGGTGGCGATACGGCAACGTATCAGGCGGTCTTACCATTATTTGAAACAATCGGCCATCAAGTCAATCACTTCGGGGGGCCCGGCACCGGACAACATGCCAAAATGGCCAACCAGATTATGATTGCGGGCACGATGACCGGCTTAACGGAAATGTTGTTATATGCTAAAGCCGCTAACTTGGACTTGGAAAAGGTCTTAGCCACCTTATCGAGTGGTGGGGCCGACAATTGGAGCATGGACAACTATGTGCCCCGGATTTTAAAAGATGATTATACGCCTGGCTTTTTTGCCCGGCATTTCTTAAAAGATTTACGGATTGCGCTAAGCGAAGCCGATGCCATGGGCTTGGACCTCGTGGCCACCGCGCAAGCCAAGCGTTTGTATGAAGTCATGGTGGACGTCAAAGGGCTTGGTGACCAAGGGACGCAAGGGTTGATTAATATTTATTAGCAGAGTGGAACTAGCAGCGGTTAGTTTGCGAGCATTAACGTGATAAGTGCGATTATGCCCGGGCTTTGGGCATGATTGCGCTTATCGGGTTAAGCGGAACAAACTGCTGCTAGTTCCACGTTTCGGCCATAAAAATAGAACGAATGGGCACCTGATGAATGAGAAATTCAGCAGGTGCCCATTTGAGTATATTGAAATTTTTATAAACCAATCAGTATAAGTTCGACCTACTAATAGCCAGTTGCCAATTCAAAGCCACTAAGCCAAGGTCTTAACCGCTTTTTGCGCTGCCACGTTCATGATGTTCCAAGGCCGGTCAAAGCCTGGTTGGAAGAAGAAGTCGGTATAAGCTAAATCATAAACGGTTAACTTCGCTTGGACGGCTAACGCAATCGTGTTGATGTTAGCGGTGACGTCGGCTTGCGACATGATTTGCGCACCTAAGATGCGGCCATCGGTAGGGTCAAAAGTGAGCTTGAACCACACTTTAGCGTTGCCGGCACTTTCAGGAACGAATTTTGGCCGGGCCGTATCGGTGACCATCACGGAAGCACTCTGAACGCCGAGTTTTTCACTGGTGCCAGCTTTGATACCGGTTGACGCAAAGTGATAGTCAAAGACGGAAAGGGCGGAAGACCCTGAAACGGCGGGCATCGCCATCTTGGTGCCGAGTAAGTTCTTCGCCGCAATCCGACCTTGGCGGCGGGCATTGGTCGCGAGGGCAATCCGGTTAACACCATCCGTTGGCGCGAATGGGACTAACGTCGCGTCCCCAACGGCGTAAATGTTTTCATTGCTAGTTTGTAAGTAATCATTGATTTTAATTAAGCCGTGATCGTCTAAGTCAACGACGCCGTCAAGCATGGCAGTATTGGCCTTAATACCGGCTGCGGAAACGACTAAATCAGCGGGATAAGTTCCTTGGTCCGTGACAACCGCACTGACTTTACCGTCAACGCCTTCAAAAGATTGGACGCTTTGACCAGTGGCCGCTTCGATACCATGGTCGGCCATCGTTTGCGTCAAAGTGTCGGTGAATTCTTCGTCTAAGTATAAGCTCAATAGGCGTGGTAATAAGTCAATCACCGTGACGTGCATCCCCGCCTTAGCGAAAACTTCGGCGGCTTCAATGCCAATATATCCTGAACCAATAACGACGACATTTTTAACAGTTGGGTCGACCGTCTTAGCTTTGAGTTTGATGGCCCAGTCGCGTCCCCGCATCGCGTAAACGTTTTGTAAATCATGACCAGGAACGGGTAATTCAAATGGAACTGCGCCCACACTGAGCACTAATTTATCATAATTTTCATCGCGTTCGGTTCCGTCGGCGTGATTGACCACGTGGACAGTTTGGTTAGCAGCGTCAACACTTGTGATTTCTTGTTGGACGAAGACGTGTACGCCTTGGGCCGACATGCCCGCCGGCGTTGCGTAACTCACGCTGTTAACATCTTTAACGGTGCCTTCTAAGTACAATTGCATCCCGCAAGACAGGAAGGAGAGGAAGTCGCCTTTTTCATACCATTGAATTTCGGTGTTCGGTTGGTCGGCTAAAATGCCGCGGACCGTTTCATAACCACCATGTGATGAACCTACTACGATAACTTTCATGATAAAACCTCCAATTGATAGTTTAGAACTGTTCTAATAAAGAGTAACATAGATTGTGCACAATTAAAAGTGTAAGCGATTAATTTTTTAAAGTTAATTAGTTAATACTGGTCATTTTTTTACGGCAAAACAGCCGTCCTAGTAATTTGGTTTTTGACTTACCAAACTAAAAGGACGACTGTTTTGATGTCGCGCTTGATTCAGTTTTAGCCGGACTAAAATGAATTAGTCATGGCGGCGCTTAAAGGCGGTGCCTAAACCAAGTAGGGTACTGCTGAGCGCTAGTAGGATTGCGCCAGCCACACTAGCTCGATTCGTTTGTTCATCAGTTTGTGGCAACTGTTTGGCCCCCTGGTTGGTGGCGGTTGTCTTAGTCGCATCTTTGACCAAAGTGGCGGCCGTTGCAACGTTAGGACTAGTCCCAGCGTTGGCCTTTTGCTTACTTGGTTGAGTAGTAGTTAGCAATTTATTCGATTTACGATGACTTGTTGAAGGCGCTGCTGACTGTTCATCAACGGGTGTCGGGGTAATTTCATCATCACTAGAAGTGACTTTGTAATGGTCGTCATCGTCAATGAAGCCATCATTATCGTCATCACCATTGTCGTCATTATCATCGGAACTGTTGCCGTTGTTATCAGTATTACCGTTATCACCAGAATTATTCTCGTTGTTATCAGTATTACCGTTATTACCGGAATTATTCTCGTTGTTATTAGTATTACCGTTGTCACCGGAATTGTTCCCGTTGTCGTTAGCCACCACCGTAACGGTCGTCGTTTGGCTAGTTTGATTGCCGGCCGTATCGGTATACGTGTAAGTGACCTCGTAAGTCCCTGGCGTGTTGGTATCAACTTTGCCAGTAACGGTAAGTTGGTCAGCGGTTAATGGATCACCATTTTCGTCGGTCCCACTAATAAAGCCGGTGTCGGGTGTCCACGTACTGCCTTGGGTCACCGTCGTATCGTGTGTGCTCAAACCAGCTTGGCTGGTGACGGTGACGATGGCATGAGCCGTGTAATCCGCAATCGTATAACTAATATCGTAGGTGCCCACTTGACCCAGGCTCGTGACAACTTGGCCGTCAGCGTTGGTGATGACCATCGTGATATCGGCGGCGGTCCCGGTCGTCCCAGTCGGCGTCACCGCAGTGGCCACGTTTTGACTAGGGTCCCAAGCAGTCGTGGTCGAAAGGTGCTTGGTGGTCTCCTTGAGCGTCAAGCCATAAACGAATACTTGGGCAGTACTAGTGGTGACGTTACCCGCGGCATCCGTGTATGAGTAGCTCACTTGATAAGTGCCTAAGGTGTTGGCATCTAAATTAGTCGTTGTCCGAATTTGGCTGAAATCAAGCGGATCGCCATTTTCATCGGTGGCACTCGTGATTCCAGTAGCTGATTGCCAAGTCGACCCTAATTTAAGCGCCGTGCCTTGACTAACCAGCGTGGCTTTAGAAATCACGTTGACCGTGGCTGTAGTAGTGTAGTCATTGACCGTGTAACTGACTTGGTAACGGCCCGGCGTCGTCAAGTCAGTTACGACTTGGCCATGGTCGTTAGTAATCACGATGTCAACATCAGTTGGCGCAACTGGTTGGCCATTATTATCAACCGCCGTATGCACGTTGTTACTTGGTTGCCATGGACTCGTCGTGGTCTTGGTCAGTTCGGTATCATTTAAAGTGACGCCGTAAACAAAGACATTGACGACTTGCGAGTAGACGGTATTACCAGCGGCATCGGTGTAAGCTAACGTAATCGGATAAGTGCCAACGGTTGCCGTATCAACGGTGCCGTTGCTGACGACCACTTGGTTTGCGGCTAACGGTTGCCCGTTTTCATCTTGCGCCGAGGCGAGGTTCGCTTCGTAATGCCAAGTGTCACCTAATTTGACGGCGGTATTTTGACCGGTTACCTTTGCATCACTGTAAACGGTAATAGTAGCCGTCGTTGTAAAGTCATTGACCGTATAGTTGACTTGGTAAACGCCCGGTGTTGTCAAAGTAGTGACGGGGTGGCCGCTGGCATCGGCGATGGTCACTTGGGCTGGGGTCAGCGTTTGACCAGTATTGTCGCCAGCAGTAGCGACGTTTGATTGGGCTTGCCAACCACTTGTCGTGACGACTTTTTTACTGGTTTCCTTGAGCGTCACGCCGTAGACAATCACTGTGCCCGTACTCGTGACCGTGTAGCCGGACGCATCGGTATACCGATATTGAACGGTATAGCTTCCTGGCTGGGCGGTCGCAATGGCTTGATCGACGGTAATATTACTGAAGTCTAAGTCAGCGCCATTTTCATCGGTAGCACTGACTAGCCCGGTGCGATAATCCCAAGTTTGGCCAACTTTAACCGTGGCCGTTTGGGTCTTGATAGCGGCGTTAGAAACCACGGTCACAACGGCGGTAGCGGTATAGTCATTGACCGTATAAGTGATTTGGTACGTGCCCAGCTGATTGAGGGCCGTGACTGCTTGTCCGCGACTGTCAGTCATGGCAATCGTGACTTCATTGCCGGTTAAGGCGGTCCCCGTATTGTCGAAAGCAGTGTTGACGTTACCAGCAACCGACCAGTTGTTGGTCGTGGTTAATTGCTTAGTCGTTTCATTTAAAGTGACTCCATACACGTAAACCTGAACGGGTAACGAAGTAACTGAATTGCCCGCCGCGTCGGTATAAGTCAACGTAATCGTTTGTGGCCCCAACTTACTAGTGTCGACAGCGTGGTCGCTCGTGACTTGCGTATAGTCGGTAATCGTCGTGCCGGCTTCATTGACGAGCGCCTTAATCGCTTCAGCCAAGTCCCAAGTCCCGTTTAATTTCACACTTGAGTCTTGACCCGTGACTGCTGCTTTCGTATAAACTGTGACGATAGCGCTGGTCGTGTAATCATTGACCGTGTAATTAACGGTATAAGTACCGGGCCGGTTCAAGGCCGTCACCGGCTGACCTTGGGCATCGGTCATGGTAATGGTGACCGCTTCATTTGCGACCGGTTGACCAGCATTGTCATAAGCCGTTTGAACATTTGAGCTCGGTTGCCATGCCTCTGTGGTGTAAAGGGACTTAGTCGGTTCTTTTAACGTGATCCCGTAAACATAAACCGGTACGGCGTCGGAAGTGGTCACATTACCGGCGGCATCCGTATACGTTAATGTGATGGTTTGCGTTCCTAAGGTACTAGTATCGACCGCGTGATCCACCGTGACCCGGGAGTAGTCGGTAATCGTGGTGCCAGTCTCATCTTGTAGCGCTTGGATAGCTTGCGCCAGCGTCCAAGTGCCATTCAGTTTAACGTGTGAGGCTTGACCCGTGACTTTTGCATCGGAAACGACCGTGATTTGCGCGGTGGTCGTGTAATCGTTGACGGTGTAGGCGACAGTATAAGTGCCTGGTCGATTCAAGGCACTGACGGTATTGCCGTTTGCATCAGTCATAGTAATCGTGACTTGATTGCCAGTTAACGAATTACCGGTATTGTCGGCGGCCGCCTTAACGTTGTCGGCTGGTTGCCAAGTATTCGTCGTGAATAACGTTTTGCTAGTTTCGTTAAGCGTTACACCATAAACATAGACTTGAACTGCCGTCGAAGTGGCGACATTGCCGGCGGCGTCCGTGTAGGTTAAGACGATGTTTTGCGGGCCGAGTTTGCTTGTATCAACCGGTGTATTGAGGCTGACGCGGGAATAATCGGTAATGACATTGCCATTTTCATCTTTGACAGCTTTGATGGCTTGCGTCAAATCCCAAGTGCCGTTTAATTTAACCGCGGAATTTTGGGCATCAACAGCGGCATCGAAAAAGACGGTGATGGCCGCAGTCGTTGAATAGTCATTTAAGGTGTACGTAACGGTGTAGTTGCCCGGGCGATTCAACGCAGTTACGACACTATTATCGCGATCATTGGTAATGGTAATCGTAATCGCGTTATCCGTGCTAGCGACCGTTTTACCGCTATTGTCGACGGCGGTATTGATATTGCTAGCCGGGTCCCAGACGGCGGTGGTTGCCAACCGTTTTTCCGTTTCGTTCAGCAAAATACCATAAACGGTCACGGGAGCGGTCGCAGTCAAGGTCGCGGTCGTGTCACCGGTCGTTTGATACGTGTAGGTGTAAGTTACCGTATAGACGCCCGGTTTTTGGTAATTAACGGCCGTCGCACTGTCATTGGTGATATCACTGGCTGAAAGGGCCTTGCCATAGTCATCGGTCCCGCTAATAAAGCCAGTGGTGGCATCCCAAGTGGTGCCTAATTTGACGGTCGCGCCCGTCGTGTTAACGTTCAATGTCGGGATAACTTGCCAAATATAAGTTTCGACAGTGCCCGTTGGTTGCGCGTAGGCGGCTAATAAGTCATCTGATGAGTAGACTTTAGTGGGTTGGCTAGCGTTAATCCAGTTGCCGGTATACGTTTTTAATTGGGCCGTGGATAAATAATTAGCTAAGCCCAGCTTGGCCAAGGAACCCAGGGTCACATTTTTACCTAAAACTAATTTGGTGAGCTGATAGCCGGTCGCTAATTTTGAAGAGAGCAGCATATTTTGAAAATTAGTCACGTTGGTCATATCCCAGTTATCACCGCTGAGGTCTAACGTGGTGAGCGCGGTCATTTTTGCAAACATGTTGTACATATTAGTGACATTATGGGTATCCCAGTTACCGATATTTAAAGTGGTGAGTTGACTATCACTAGTAAATAAGCCCCCCATGTTGGTCACGTTACTCGTGTCCCAACCACTGACATCGAGGCTGGTGAGGGCAGTCATACTTGCAAAAGTGCCCCCCATGCTGGTAAGACTGCTGGTGTCCCAGTTACCGATTGATAGGACTGTCAAATTAGGCATGCCATTAAAGGTTTCAACCATACTGGTGACCTTAATTGGTGTCCACTCGTGGATATCAAGCGTTAATAGGCCAGATTTATTAAACATCCGTTCCATCGATGTAACGTTGCTCACATCCCAGTCAGCGATGTTCAGACTGGTGAGGGCGCTGTCAGCGGAAAACATGTTAGTCATGTCAGTCACTTTACTCGTGTTCCAAGTGTTTAAGTCCAGACTAGTCAAACTGTCTCTAAGGGAAAACAATCCTTTCATAGTAGTGACACTAGCCGTATTCCACGCGTCAATAGTTAGTGTTTTCAGTTTGCTTTTCCCAGTCAGGGACATAGAAAACATGTTACTCATATCCAGAACTTTTCCTGTGTCCCAACTATTTAAATCTAGCGTGGTTAAAGCGTTTGTATCGTAGAACATTCTTTGCATGGAATTAACATTGCTAGTGTTCCAGCCATCGATAGCCAGCTGGGTCAGAGAACTTGCTCCCGAAAAAATGGCAGCCATGTTGGTCACATTTCCGGTGTCCCAAGTGTTCAAGTCCAAAGCGGTCAGACTACTGGCGTTGTTGAACATATATGACATGTCCGTGACTGCACTAGTATTCCATTGATCAATATTTAAGGTCGTTAAACTAGTATCATTTGCGAACATATTGTTCATGTTCTTAACATTACGAGTTTGCCAAGTATTTAAGTCTAAGCTGGTCAGATTAGTGTCATTTTCAAACATGTGTAGCATAGTAGTGGCGGCACTAGTATCGAATAGATTTGCATTGGTGATGCTCGTTAATTTGGGTAAATTGGCAAACAAATAGTTGAGGCTACTGCCAGCGGTAACGGCACCATCAAATACAATCGTTGTAATGGTGTTGGCATACGTTGACCATGGTTGGGTAGTCACGCCATTAGTGGCGGCCGAAGTCAACGTTGTCCCGGCTGAAAAATGTAATTCAGTGCCGGTCGTATCGACATACCAAGGGTCCGTGGTGGCAGCCCGCAATAAACTGGCCCGCGCCAAGCGGGGCGTTAAGACCGGTGTTGCCGTTGGCGTCGCAGTGACCGCGGTCGCTGCGATAGTTGGGGCGGTGGTCGTGACGGTCGCGTCTAAATCGGTGGCCACCGTGGCAGCTTGCGTGGTATCACTCAAAGTGGCGTTTTCGGTAGTCGTCACCGGTGTGGTGGCAGCGGGTGTTTGGCTGTCAGTCGTTGCCGTTAAGGTGTCCGTATTAGTCCCGGTCTCATCCGTAGTTGTGGCTGACGTCGTGTTTTGGTTAGCAGTGGTGGTCACTGCTGCGTCTGCAGTTTGGTGATTCGCCGTGGTGTCGTCAGTCACAGCACTGGCACTAGTTGTTGCCGTGACATTAGTTTGGCTGTTGCTACTAGTAGTCGTTGCTGAAGAACTATCGGTCGTTGGCTGGTCAGAGCTACTTGCTGTACTAGTCGTTGTCGCGGCTGTGGTACTCGTTGACCCGGCATCAGCATTAGTTGTCTTAGTAGCGCTAGCACTTTCCGTTGTCGCCGCACTCGTGGCCGTTGCGCTGGAACTTTCAGTAGTCGTCGCGCTGTTGGTGGTGTCGTCGGCTGTCGATGCGGTACTGGTGTTTTCGGTGCTTGAGCTGCTGGTCCGCAAAGTCACGGTTTGACCGCTAGTGGCATTAGTAGCAGTCGTTTGACTCGTTTCGGCGGCACTGTCACTGTTCGCTGCAGTGGTGACGGTGTCGGCTTGAATATTTAATGAAGAAAACTGCCAACTGATAGCAGTGATGCCGGCAAATACCCAGAACCGGCCCTTTTTATACATTTTATAGTGCATTTTAGAATTATTCATATGCATGTCCCCCCGACATGGTACTAATGACCGGATTAATGATTAACGATGGCCTTAGTTTCCCCGCTTAACTTATTTAATATTGCCATTTTATAGTATTTTGAGCGGGTATTAAAGCGATATTATTTATGAATAATTAAAAATATATCGTTAAAAAACTATAATATAAATTTATCTTATATATAATGTAGGTTTTTGACGACCGCTAAAACAAGAAAAGGCGACCTAACAACGTTAATCGTTGCTAGGTCGCCTAAAGTAGTATTACTCAATCGTATCGAAAAAACTTAATAATTTTTCTTTAGTTAGCTGCTTTTTTTCGTCGCCGCGGACATCAAACTTGATTTTGCCTTGGTCAAGTACGATCAAACGATTCCCATATTTTAAGGCGTCGTCTAAATGGTGGGTGATCATGAGACAAGTTAAATTTTCTTGGGTGACACGTTCGTTCGTTTGATGCATCAGTTCGGCACTAGTTTTCGGGTCTAGGGCCGCCGTATGTTCATCTAATAATAAGAGGTCGGGGCGTTGTTCCGTGGCCATTAAGAAACTGAGGGCCTGACGTTGCCCACCAGATAAGTTTTCGGTAGCCGTGTTTAACCGAGTTTCCAAGCCATTTTGCATCGTCGTTGTGATTGCTTTGAAGTGGGGGAGTTGTTGTTTTAACCGGCGTAAGCGTAATGTCCGGCGTTTGCCACGATGCAGCGCTAACAGCAAGTTTTCCGCCACGGTCATCCGGGGAGCGGTGCCCATCTTCGGGTCTTGGAAGACTCGGGCGAGAAAGGCCGTCCGCTTTTCAACAGAAGTATGGGTAATGTCTTTGCCGTGCAAGGTGATGTGGCCTTCGTCAACGGGTAAGCCGCCGCCAATCGTATTGAATAGCGTCGACTTACCAGCCCCGTTAGAACCTAAGACCGTAATGAAGTCACCGTCATAAATATCTAAATTTAAATGTTGTAAGATCATGACTTCATTGGGCGTGCCCGTGTTAACCTTGGTGACAATATCTTTCAGTGATAATAGTGGGGTCATGGCTTTTCAACTCCCTTCTTCAAAGTATGGGTCAATTGTTGCATAAGATTGCCGAAGCGGGACGTCAATCGCGAAGCGCCTTTGTTGAGCTGCGGTAACATTAAGCATAGCGCTAAAATCAAGGCCGACAAGAGGTTCATATCGTTGGTGTTGAAACCGAGTTGTAAGACGAGTAAGCGAACGAATTGATAGATGATACTCCCTAACGTCACGGCGACGAGGCGTTGATTTAACGTCAATTCACCGAAAACGACTTCCCCAATAATAATGGAGGCTAAGGCGATAACGATAATCCCAATCCCCATGCTGACATCGGCGTAACCGTTGTTTTGGGCAATGAGCGCGCCGCCCAGACCGATGATGCCGTTTGAAACCATTAAGCCCATGATGGTCATGTTGTCGGTGTTAATCCCAATCGAACGCGCCATCACGCGGTTGTCACCGGTGACGATAAACGCTTGGCCTAAATTCGTTTGTAAGAAAATAATTAATAGCCCAGTAATGATGGCAATAACGACGAAGCCGACGAAGACACTATCAAAATATTTTGGTAATGATTCGAGAAAGTGGCTCGAAAAAATCGTCGTCTTACCAAGTAATGAAATATTAGAGCTGCCACCCATGACGCGCAAGTTAATCGAGGAGCAAGCGGTCATGACTAAGATCCCGGCTAATAAGAAGGGCACTTTACCTTTCGTATACAGCAGGGCGGTGACCAACCCGGCGATCGCGCCAGCGACAAACGCTAACCCGGAAGCTAAATACGGGTTCATCCCATTTGAAATGGCGGTGACGGCTACGGCCGCACCTAGTGGGAACGTGCCTTCAACGGTCATATCAGCAAAATCTAAAATTCTAAACGTTAAGAACAACGCCACCCCGAGGGAAGCCCAGAGCAAACCTTGCCCGACACTCGAAACAATCATACTCATTTGTAAATAACTCCCTTCGTTTTCGCTTCTTTAATGACACTCTTCGGGAACGTAATCCCGAGTTTTTTCGCTTCCGATAAATTGATGGTCATTTTACCTTTAGAAATCACTTTAATCGGGTAATTGGACGTTGATTTGCCCTTTAAGACTTTGGCGGCCATTTCACCGGTCAACTTACCTAATTGATATTGGTCCACGGATAAAGTGGCTAAACCACCAGCTTTAACCATGGTATCAACGGCTGGAATAACGGGCACTTTGGCTTTGTTAGTGACCGAAACTAAGGTCTTCATCGCACTAGCGACGCCGTTATCTTGTGGTGCGTAGACGGCATCAACTTCACTAGCCATCTTTTCGGCGACTGTTTGCATGTCGTTGGTATTAGCGATGGTGAACATCTTGTACTTCACGCCTTCTTGTTTACAAATCTTCGCAAATTTCTTGGCGTTATATTCACCACCATGATCAGAAGTCGTGTAGATGATCCCAATCGTTTTCGCTTTAGGGACGAGTTTACGTAATAAGTCTAAATGTGACTTGAGTGGTGATTCCCCGGATGTCCCAGTCACGTTAGCCCCCGGATGGGCATCGCTTTTAATTAAGCCGCTCCCAGCGGGGTCAGTGATGCCGGCCAAAATAACGGGCGTCGTTTTACCAGCGGCAGAAACGAGTGATTGCGCCGCTGGAGTTGCAATCCCAATCGTTTCATCGGCGTCTTCGCTGATGAACTTTTGGCTCATCGACTTCAAATTACTTTGGTCACCTTGGGCGTTTTGATAGTCAATTTTGACCGTTTTCCCTGGGACGTAACCATTTTCTTTGAGCCCAGCGATGATGCCGCGATGGATGGCATCCAAAGCGGGGTGGGTTTGTAACTGTAAGATGCCGACAGTGGGAATCTTATTAGTACTTTTAGTGCTCGTCGTGCTCGAACCAGTTTTGAAAAAGGCAATGCCTAGAAAAACTACGAGCGCGGTAATGAATGCAATCATCCGTTTCAATGTGTGGTCACCTCAACAATATTTTTTACGGGGCAAGCAAGCGGCCCGCCGTCACGCCCTAACACGTGGCGACCAAAAGCCATAAAAAAAGGGCAAACCAGTAAGCTCTGGTTTGCCCTTTACGGAACCGAAGCCTGCTGTGTTAAAACCCATGCAGACTTCTTTGAATGTCAAAGTTAGCCGGCACAGATACAAACTGTTTGCCAGATTGTATCCGTGTGGCGGAATTACAATCTGAATCGCCGGCTTTGCCATGAACTATTCAAGTTTGATTGTAAAGACTTTGTCATTCCTTGGTCCCTCGCTTTCGTTTATGTAATGTGTTCAGTATAGGCAAACTCAAAAAACGTGTCAAGAGGAAATTTTGGTTCTAGTTAAATGTTGGTGGTTGCTGCAGCTGGCTCACCGTAATTCCATCGTCCTGGGACCGGTCCAAGCCTGAGGAGCGGTCTTGTACCTCGCTTTTGAGCCCAAGGTTCAGGTCTCAAAAGGCGTCCGTGGTGTAAACGGGCAAACAACGCCCGTTAACGCCACCTTCAGGACGATTCCATTACGGTCAGCCAACTGCTAAATTTAGTTTAATTGTCAAAACGATTAGTAAACGAAATACGACTGAGCGTTTGTTATTATGACGTGATGATTCGAGGAACAATTGACTTTAAGCAAGAATCCAGTCGAACGATAATCGTGTCAGCTCGGCTAAAAGTACGAACGCCACTTTCACGGCGACGATATGTTTTTGTCGTAGGCACTTTTCTAATTACATTGAAACTAACTAAATGGCATTGGAATGAGTAATTAATGGCAATCTGCCCGCACTAGCTTCAATTCGCGTTGATGGGCTATTAACCTTAATTAGTTAATTTTTTAGCGGGAAATCACGCAAAAAGGTGGTCGAATAGCTTAAGTAAATAAAGTTTATCGGCCAGCTGTTGACAATAAAAATTACAGGTGTTAAATTAGCATCACATTAAAAAAACGATTAAGACGTTGAAGAGAAGAGTAGTCCCACGAGTAACTCCCCAGAGAGCTTCGAATTGGTGCGAGAAGCAGTTGTGAGTGTGATGAAGATGAGCTTGGAGTCATGATTCGGGTCGTAAGGCTACGAATGCGGTGGCAACCGATATATTGCGGAGTATCCCCATTTGGCGGGGTACTTGTCGAGGCGATGACTGTGAGGTCATTGCGAATCACGGTGGTAACGCGAAAGCTTTCGTCCGTTAGTTTCTAGTAAAGAGACTAATGGTCGAAAGCTTTTTTGTCGTAAGAAAGGAAGATTGTCGATGACAGTGACAGCAGTGAATGGCTTATTGAAAGCCCAACAACAGTGGCTCAATCCCACGGGTGACGCCCACCCGTTGCAACTTTTGCTTCTAAACTTAATGCCCACTAAAGCCGTGACGGAGCGGCAGTTTTTGGACCGCTTTGCCGCCGTTTCACAAGCGGTGAACGTGACATTTATGTATCCGGCGAGCCATCACTTCAAAGGCATCGACCGGCAGACCGTCGCGGATCATTATGTGACCTTGGCCGACGTGTATGACCAACACTTTGACGGTTTGATTATTACTGGGGCACCGGTGGAATGCTTACCGTTTGAGGCCGTGGATTACTGGCAAGAATTTGAACAGATTGTTGACTGGGGGCAAACCCATGCGACGCAAACCTTGTTTGAATGCTGGGCGGCGCAAGCGGGGTTATATTATCAATTTGATATTCAAAAACAAGTTTTGTCACAAAAAGTGTTTGGCATTTATACCGCGTCCACGGTGGTGTCTGACTCGCGCTTGGTGAGTGGCCTCAGTGCTGGGGGCTTACTGAAAATGCCACAGTCTCGGCATACGCAATTGGACTTGCCGACCACGTTACCGGCGGGACTGCAAATTATTGCGGAAAACGACCAAGTCGGGCCATTACTACTCAGTGCGCCGACTAAGCACGCCGTTTATGTGACGGGCCATCCAGAATATGCCGCGACAACGTTAGCGACGGAATATCGCCGTGACTGCCGTAAGCATTTACCGATTCAATTACCGGAAAACTATTTTGAAAATGTCCAAACGGGTCAAGTTGAATACAGCTGGCGGGAGGCGAGCTGTCAGCTTTATCAAAATTGGCTCGCCACCTTACAACTCACGAAAGTAGGCAATTAATATGACGGAAAATAAGCATTTACATTTTGAAACGCTCCAAGTGCACGCTGGTCAAGTCGTTGATGAAACGGGGGCCCGCGCTGTGCCGATTTATCAAACCACTTCTTATGTCTTCAAGGATGCCGCCCAAGCAGCGGGGCGCTTCGGCTTAAAGGACCCCGGGAATATTTATACGCGCTTAACGAATCCGACGACCGACGTGGTGGATAAACGAGTCGCCGCGCTCGAACACGGGACGGCTGGGGTGACTTTAGCTACCGGTTCGGCGGCCATTACCGCCGCTATTTTGAACATTGCCCAACAAGGTGATGAGATTGTGGCGGCTAGTACGTTATACGGCGGGACTTACGATTTATTGAGCGTCACGTTGAAAAAATTGGGGATTACAACCCATTTTGTGGACCCGGATAACCCGGTCAACTTTGAAACGGCCATTAATGAACATACGAAGGCGTTATACGTGGAAAGTATTGGAAATCCCGGGATTAACTTAGTGGATTTTGAAGCGATTGGCGCGATTGCCCATCAACACAACATCATTTTGATTGTCGATAATACGTTTGGCACGCCATACTTAGTACGACCCCTTGAACACGGCGCCGATGTCGTCGTCCATTCCGCCACGAAATTTATCGGCGGCCATGGGACGACGATGGGCGGGGTGATTGTTGAAGGTGGCACGTTTGATTACGCGGCTAGTGGCAAATATCCAGACTTCACGACGCCCGATGCGCGATACGATGGCTTAGTCTGGGCCGACTTAGGAGGGGCGGCCTTTACGACCAAAGTTCGCGCCGAGACGTTACGCGATACTGGCGCGACGATTAGTCCGTTTAATTCGTTTTTACTCTTACAAGGTCTGGAATCATTGTCACTGCGTGTGGAGCGGCACGTGGAAAACACGCGCAAAATCGTGGCTTACTTGAACAATCATCCGAAAGTGGCTTGGATTAACTATCCCGAATTGGCGGCTAGTCCGTATCATGATTTAGCGTCGAAGTATTTTCCCAACGGCGTTGGTTCCATCTTCACCTTAGGATTAACGGGTGGTGAAGCGGCTGGCAAAGCTTTAATTGAGCATTTACAATTATTCTCATTATTAGCTAATGTCGCCGATGCCAAATCACTAATCATTCACCCCGCGTCCACGACCCACGCACAATTAAATGAACAGGAATTATTAGCTGCCGGGGTCACGCCGGATTTGATTCGGATTTCCGTCGGTGTTGAAAATGTGGATGATTTGTTAGCGGACTTAGATCAGGCGCTAGCGCAAGTTTAAAACCATTAGGGGGCTTAAAAATGACGCAGACAATTGAAGTGGGCATGCTAGGATTAGGAACCGTGGGCAGTGGGGTGGTGGCGCGTTTAACACGGGCCGCTACTAAAATTGAACAGACACAAGGATTACGGCTCCATTTAGCAACAGTTGCCGTGCATCATTTGCGAGCACCCCGAGCTGTCCAATTACCAGTCGGAACCCGTTTGACGGATGACTGGCAACAAGTCGTTACGGACCCGCGGATTCAACTCGTGATTGAAGTGATGGGGACCATTGCCACGGCCAAAGCGGCGATTATCGCGGCGTTGACGCATGGTAAATCCGTTGTGACTGCCAATAAGGACTTGATGGCAACCAACGGTGAGCAGTTGATTGCGTTAGCACAACGGCAAGGCTGTGACTTGTTTTATGAAGCTAGTGTGGCGGGCGGTATTCCAATTTTACGGACCCTAACGGACAGTTACGCGACGGACCAAGTTCAGCGCGTGGCGGGGATTATTAATGGTACAGCCAATTATATTTTAACGGCGATGACGAGTCAGGGCCAGTCTTATCAAACAGCGCTCACGGCGGCGCAACAAGCGGGGTATGCGGAAGCCGACCCGACTAACGATGTGACCGGCTTAGATACTGCTTATAAATTGGTAGATTGCAAATTTAATCCGAATTTTTGGACAAATTGTTCAGCATAAC
>NZ_AYGX02000155.1:0-36766 GCF_000498955.2 Lactiplantibacillus fabifermentans DSM 21115
AAAATTCGGTTTTGCGTGGGTTTTTACGATTTAGGAACTAGTTATGTCACAGCTCCATTTTTAGACATATTCCGAATAGTTGCTGTGGACAATCGTCTTGATTAGCGAGTTGTCCACAGTGGATAACTTTTATAATTCTAATTCAGCCAATTGCTTCAGACCAGCCACAATTGAAGACCGCGAGAACGCACCAGCTTTAAGCTCGTCATCGTTCAGCTGGTTCAGCGTGTCATAAAACCAGACGCCCAGCTTCATAAAGTCTTGTTCCGGTAACGCATATTGTAGTTTCAATAAGCGCTGGGCCCCCGCCGCATATTGCTGCTTGGCAATCAAGTCTGCTAGTTCCGCTTGATGTGGCAATTTCTCAGCTTGAGCTTGCGGAAAGACAATCGCAGTCTTGCCACTTTTACTTCCATGAGCCAGTACATATCCCAGTCCATCAGCAAAAGCATGCAATTGGCGCATGATCCAATCACTTTCGTTTTCCACAATTTCACCTTCTAACTGTTAATAATCGGCCACTCGTCAATGACTACTTTTCAACACTTTTAGCCCAGTCCCCAAACGTCGTGGCGACTAAATAGATAATTAAGCCATAAGCCAACCCATTCAAAAATAACGAGTTGACCGTGGTAGCTAGCAAAATAGTATATAACATGCTTAATCCAGCAGCGATAATAATTCCCAACAAAACAATGGTTAAACGATGTTTTGACATAGCCCGTCAGCCCCCATTCGAATATCGGTAGTAACGAATCTGAATACCGGCATAATACCACGACAACATGTTAAAAATAACCACTTTTTTGGCAAGATAGTGTTAAGATTTCACACTTTTTGTAAATATTCCGTTAACCTAGCACGGCAGCTATTACCACAACCGCCTAACCATTATTTTACCCTTTCTGAGAACCAACCATAATGATACGGTTGACTGATTATTACTCAAATCGGTTATCACAACGCAAGTCCATAACACACCTCAACCTGCCAAAAACGAGCAGCCCCAACTTGATGAATGCGACATTTATTGCTGCTTAACTGAATTCAGCAGTTGGCTGCGAAAAAAAAGCCAACCAACAGAGTTGGCTGACTTAATCGTTGTATGCTTATTTGAGACCGTATTTCTTGTTGAAACGATCGACCGCACCATCGGCTTTGGTGAACTTTTGTTTACCAGTGTAGAATGGATGTGAGTCTGAAGTAATTTCAACACGGATCAATGGGTAAGTGTTACCGTCTTCCCATTCAACAGTTTCTTCTGAAGTAGCTGTTGAACCAGAAACGAACTTGAAACCAGTCGTTGAATCTTGGAATACGACTGGATGGTAATCTGGATGAATTCCTTTTTGCATAATTATTACGCTCCTTTGCCCTGAATCATTTGCTGAAACAGAGATTATCATTGTTTTAAATCAACCTTTGTAGTTTATCATGTGTCAGAGCGTCCGTCAAGCCGGGTTAGGGACGAGCATTGCCTAGCTAAGGGCACAATGCGGTTTTTGCATTTTGTCATTAGCGTAGCAAGCGGAATCCCTTGGCTTGACGGACGCGTTTCAGCAAGTTTGCGGGCACTAGTAGCACCCACCCACTAAAACTAACTCAGCCCATCTCGCCATAGCTGTAGCAAGCGGAATCCCCTAGCTTGACGGACGCGTTTCAGCAAGTTTGTGATACCTAAATCTCTCACCGAAATCCGGCACCCAAGCCCTAACCGGCGCTACCGATCATTATTCCGGCGTGGGCGGCGGGCACCACCGTTGCCGAACTTCACCCCCGCCAAGTCATGTAAAAACTCAGTGTTGTTGTCAGTGTGCTTTAAGAATTGTAACAGTTGTTCGGTATACTCCAGCGCATTGCCGGTCATTGACCGGCGAATTTGCCAGACGGGTTCTAAGTTTTGACGACTGATCAACAGTTCTTCTTTCCGGGTGCTCGATTGTTTCAAATCTAGCGCCGGGAAGACACGGCGATCGGCCAGTTCGCGTGATAGTTGTAATTCGGAGTTCCCAGTTCCTTTGAACTCTTCGTAAATCATATCATCCATACGACTACCCGTATCCACTAAGGCCGTCCCCAGAATCGTCAAACTACCGCCTTCTTCGATATTCCGAGCGGAACCAAAGAAACGTTTCGGTTTATAAAACGCGGTGGGGTCCAGCCCACCGGACAAGGTCCGACCACTGGATGGCATCACTAAGTTGTACGCCCGGGTTAACCGGGTAATCGAATCGAGCAAAATAATGACATCTTGCTTATCTTCCACTAACCGTCGCGCCCGTTCCAACACTAATTCAGCGACGCGGACGTGATTTTGGGGTTGTTGGTCAAACGTTGAGCTGACCACTTCACCTTTAATCGAGCGTTCCAAATCCGTGACTTCTTCGGGCCGTTCATCAATTAGTAACATAATTAACTTGGCATCCGGATAATTGGTCATAATCCCGTTAGCGATGTTTTTGAGCAACGTCGTTTTACCAGCTTTGGGTGGCGCCACAATTAAGCCCCGTTGGCCAAAACCAATCGGCACAAACGTATCAATTAACCGCGTCGACAAAATTTGTTTAGTCGTCGAAAGTTTGATTTGCCGCTTCGGATATAACGGCGTTAACGCTGGAAAATGGGGCCGTTGTTTCGCCTCATTCGGGTCTTTACCGTTAACCGTTCCGACGCGCATCAAGCCATAATAACGTTCATTGGGCTTCGGTGGGCGCGCTTGCCCCGCGACAAAGTCACCATTGCGCAAGCCAAACCGGTGGATTTGCGATTGGGAAATGTAAATATCTTCTTGCGAAGGACCGTAGTTAATTGGTCGTAAAAAGCCGTAGCCTTCTTGACCGATGATTTCCAGGACCCCTTCCATTTGGACGAAGCCCCGTTTTTTATCTTGTTCTCGTAAGACCGCGAGTGAGAGTTCCTTTTTATTCATTTGTGAATAGTACGGAATCTTATAGTCGCGCGCATACGTATATATCTCCTTGAGCGTTTTTTCCTCAAGGTCATGCATCGTTAAAATTTTTTCCATATCCACTGCTCTTTCTCAGTTCAGCTGCTCAAAAATGCCATGGCCGAAAAAGCCACCGCCATAATCGGTCGGTGACCATCTCCAGTCGTTTTCAGCCACACTAAAAAATCTTATTCCGGCACTTGTTCGTCGGCGGCAATATCCACATCAGCACCTAGGCTGTGTAATTTATCAACCACGCGGTCGTAACCCCGTAAAATATTGTCAGCGCGTGAAATTTCAGTGGTACCGGTGGCACTCAAGCCCGCAATCATCAATGCCGCACCAGAGCGGATTTCTCCCGCTTCAACATGCGCACCTTGTAAGTGTGACGAGTGACCAACCACAATCAAGTTATCTTGGACCCGAATATCGGCGCCCATCTTCTTTAATTGGGCAATGTGTTGCGTCCGCTGTGGGTAAATCGTATCAATTACGACACTACTCCCATCGGCATGTAACAATAATGGCGTAATTGGTTGTTGCAAATCAGTTGCAAAACCAGGATACGTCGCGGTTTTGACCCGAATTGGATTCAATTCACCAACCCGCGGTACAAAAATACTATCTTCGTTAATTTGTAAATCAACGCCCATTTCAAGCATCTTGGACGTGAACGATTCCATATGTTCAGGAATGACATTTTTCAATAAAATGCCGTCCCCAATCGAAGCGGCTAAGGACAAGTAAGTCCCCGTTTCGATGCGATCAGGAATAATCGTGTGGGTCGCCCGTGAACGCAATGAATCGACGCCTTCAATCCGGATGACGTCAGTTCCGGCGCCACGAATCTTGGCCCCCATGTTATTCAAGAAAGTTGCTAAATCAATAATTTCTGGTTCTTTGGCGGCATTTTCGATACTCGTCGTACCATGCGCCTTAACAGCGGCCAAAATAATATTAATAGTAGCGCCAACTGACACGACATCTAAGAAAATTCGCGCGCCGTGCAAGCCTTCAGAGCCCGTCGAAATAAAGACCGAGTCGTTTTTTTCAACGACGTTGGCCCCTAATGCTTTAAATCCTTTAATGTGTTGGTCAATGGGACGTGGACCGATATTATCGCCGCCGGGGAACGTGACCGTGGCCCGGTTAAAGCGCCCTAATAAGGCCCCCATGAAATAGTAAGATGCGCGCAGGCTTTTAATTGCGCGACTTGGTAATTCGGATTCTTCAATATGAGTTGGATCAATCGTTAAAACATCATTTTCAAATGTGGAATGGACATTCATCGATTCCAAAATAATTTGTAAATTGTGAACGTCTAAAATGTGCGGAACCGTATCGAATTGGACCGGAGTGTCTGCAAGAATCGCAGCAGGAATCAGTGCGACGGTACTATTTTTTGCGCCACCGATCGTTAATTCCCCAGAAAGTCGTTTTCCGCCATGGATAATCATTTTTTTCATAACATAACTTTCCTCGCTAAATAAGTGTCACACTGTATCATACAATCATTAACCATAATAAAGAATGTCATGCAAAAAAACAACCAATATCAGGAAACTGTAATCTTTTTGAACAAGAAATTCTTGTACTTAACTAATTTAACCGCTTTCATCGTCAAATCACAAATTTTTGGTCACCAACTCGTCAAAAAAATGCGTCCAAGCAAAGTTGCTTGAGCGCATCAATTAACATTTTCAATTAAGCTTGGGCGGTCGGATGATGACCAAAGATCCGTTCTTTAATACGAACAGCGGTTGGTGTCGCAGCTAGGCCACCTAACCCCGTCTCCCGCAAGGAATCTGGTAAGTTTTTACCAATCTTATCCATGGCCACAATGACTTCATCAGCGGGAATCTTATTCGTACAACCAGCTAAGGCCATATCAGCGGCAATTAACGCATTGCCGACCCCAATCGCATTGCGTTTAACACAGGGTAATTCGACGAGTCCGGCGACCGGGTCGCACACCAGCCCCAATAAATTGCTAATCGCAATCGCTAACGCTTCGGAACTCTGTTCGGGCGTGCCACCAGCAATGGCAACCGCTGCCGACGCGGCCATCGCCGACGCACTGCCGACTTCGGCCTGACAACCACCCGTCGCCCCGGCAATCCCAGCATTATTTGCAATAATCATGCCAAAGGCGCCGGCCGTAAATAAGAACTGAATCATTTGGTCCCGATTCAAATCTAAGCGGTCTTTCAGCGTGAATAACACGCCCGGCAGCGTCCCGGCGGAACCAGCCGTCGGCGTCGCGCAAACAACGCCCATCGCCGCATTAACCTCACTGGTGGCCACGGCATTTTGCACGGCTTCCATCACGGTATCGCCCGCCAGCGTGTGGCCTTTTTCGCGATACTTTTTCAGTAGCACCGCTTCGCCACCCGTTAAGCCGGTTTTTGAATGGACCCCTTCGCCCGCGGCGCCTTTTTCAATGGCCGCGGCCATCACATCCAAGTTGCGGCCCATCGCTTGCCAAATATCGTCGCGACTCGCATGGGTCACCGACATTTCCTGGGTTATCATTAATTCATAGATTGGTTGTTGCTTCACTTGCGCAGCGGCAACTAATTCTGAAACGTGCATATACATTTAGCTGACCCCCTGCAAATAAACTAGTTGGCCATAATCGGCGGCCAATTTTTGAACTTCGGTATGTTGTAATTGCCGATCCAAATCATATTCATACAAATTATGATCTTCAGCTTGGTAGTGCTTTTGGTCGGTCACTTCAGTTAATTTTGATAATAGCTTGGTAATCATGTGATGGTCGGCTTCACTGCCGGGCACGAGTAAAATGGGTAACGGCCCTCGCGGCTTAATATCAAAGCCATCCATCTTAATTTCACGAATCTCAATCGTCCCACCGCCAATCGAACAACCAGCCACGACAATTGATTTTTGTTGATTTTTCAATTCAATAATCGCGGTATTGGGATGATGAATGGGGCTGGCTTTAACTTCCGCAATAAACGTCATGTTAATCCCGGCGTCTTGCGCCAGTTTAATGGCGTACGGCACCCGCGCGTCATCGGGGGCAAAGCCCAGAATTCCACTAATAATCGCATAGTCGGTCCCATGACCTTTGTGCGTCTTCGCAAAGGAATCGTAATAATGAATGACAATATCGGTCGGTTTGGTTTTAAAAATACTATGCGCCGCGCGACCAATCGCACAAGCCCCCGCGGTATGCGAACTTGACGGGCCAATCATGACGGGCCCAATAATATCAAACACACTTTTATAATTTACGGTCATTGCAAATTCCTCCTATTGACTCATCGCCTAGCGACGACATCAATCAGGGTTTCAACCCTCGCCAACCCCATTAATCTAGTTATGACAATTATAACTGCTATTGGCGAATATAATTGTCCCACCAATTCAACTTTTAATCATTAGAAACCCTAGTGAAATTCCACCGTTTACCTAAGTAAATACTGGCAAAGCCGTTAATTTTTATCATTTTGCGGAGGGCGTTTGGCCGCCTCCAGCGATGGGGGTGCGCGCTGTGGGGCAACCCTGTCGAGCCAAAGGGCGGTCTCGCCAGGCGCTTGGCTGCCTCGCAAGGCCTGCGAGTCAACCAAGACGGCCCATGTTCTAAGCGAGCAAACAACGCTCACTAAGAACATCGACACAGCGCACACCCCCATCGCTTCCGGCTAAATTCCATAAATTAACGGTAGCTCTCTCATAAATTATTTTGGGTAATCCCAGCGTTTAATTAATAGTGGCTAATTTAGTCGTTTTTCGACCATTTTTCAAGTTGTACCGAGTAATTACTAACTTTTGTTTGAAAATCATCTTGAAAGCGGCCATTTGTTAAGGCAAATAAGTGAGTTACCCAATAAAAATTTTGATATAACGTGCTTAACAAACCAAATACGAATCACTTGAACATAGCTTCAACTCGCCGACCTCTTCACAATGTCCAGCTGACCATTATTCTCACGGTTTGTCGAGCCTCACCAACTAAACTCAGCTATTCCATTCAAAAATACTAGCCATTCCCAAAAAACACGTCAGCGTTAGCCGGTCGCCAGTTGTCAGACGCTGTGTCGATTCACTTAGTCAGCGTTTTTGGCTGGCTTAGTGAATGAGCCGTGTTGGTAGACTTACGGGCTTGGTAAGGCTGCCAACCGCCCTCAAGACCGCCTTTTGGCTTGAGGTCTGCTCCACAGAGCCTGGCAACTGGCGACCGGCGGCAAGCAAGCAAAAAAAGACACCGAAGCCATCAAGCTCCAGTGTCTTTCAGAAAAAATCCGTAATTATTTAGCGGTACCAGTTTCGTTGGCGGCATCGATGAAGGCTTTGAATAACCCTTCTGGACGATTTGGCCGTGATAAGAATTCTGGATGGTATTGGCAACCAACGAAGAAGCGTTTTTCTGGTAATTCAATCACTTCAACTAAGCGGTTGTCAGGCGAAGTCCCTGAGAAGACTAAGCCTTTCGCCTTCATCGCTTCGCGGTACTTGTTGTTGAATTCATAACGGTGACGGTGACGTTCCATCACAACTTCTTCGTTATGGTAAGCCTTAGCTGCAACGGTGCCGGCTTTCAACTTGCAAGGGTAAGCACCTAAACGTTGGGTCCCCCCCATGTCTTCAACATCTTCTTGGTCAGCCATCAAATCAATAATATTGTCTGGCGTGTTTGGATCGATTTCAGCGGAGTTCGCATCTTTCAAACCTAAGACGTTGCGGGCAAATTCAACACTGGCCATTTGCATCCCTAAGCAAATCCCTAAGAATGGCACGTCATTTTCACGGGCATACTTGATGGCCGTAATCTTGCCTTCAATCCCCCGGTCGCCGAAACCACCAGGAACTAAGATACCGTCCGCATCGCCTAATAATTCTTGGACGTTGTCTTCGGTAACTTCTTCAGCGGAAATCTTCTTCAAGTCGATATCTGCATCATCCGTATAACCGGCATGCTTCAAAGCTTCGGTTACGGAAATGTAAGCATCTTGTAACGCCACATATTTCCCGACTAAGGCAATCTTGATAGTCCGTGATAAATGTTGCACGTGATGTTCAAGTTCAACCCAGTCGCTCATATCAGCCTTAGGTGCGTTCAAACCAAAGTGGTCGATGACGATTTGGTCCATGTTTTGTTTTTGCACATTCAATGGAATTGAATAAATCGTCTTAACATCTAAGGATTCAATCACGGCTTCTGGTTCCACGTCACAAAATGACGCAATCTTGTTCCGCATTTCCCGGGTAATTGGTTGTTCTGTCCGAACGACCAACATGTTTGGTTGAATCCCATAGCTCCGTAATTCCTTAACTGAATGTTGGGTAGGCTTGGTCTTCATTTCACCAGCGGCCCGTAAGTAAGGAATCAACGTCGTATGGATGTAAAATACGTTGTCAGAACCTAAGTCACTCTTCATTTGGCGTAAAGCTTCGATGAATGGTAATGATTCGATATCACCAACAGTCCCACCAATTTCAGTAATCACGATGTCGGAATCCGTTGTGGTCCCGGCCCGCATGATTTTTTCTTTGATGGCGTTAGTGATATGTGGAATTACTTGCACCGTAGCACCTAAGTAATCACCCCGACGTTCCTTTTGCAGAACTTCTGAATAAATCTTACCGGTCGTGACGTTTGAATACTTATTCAAATTAATATCGATAAACCGTTCATAATGGCCGAGGTCCAAGTCGGTTTCCGTACCATCGTCAGTAACGAAGACCTCACCGTGTTGGTAAGGACTCATCGTACCAGGATCAACGTTGATATATGGGTCAAACTTTTGAATGGTGACTTTTAAGCCCCGATTTTTCAATAAGCGGCCTAATGATGCAGCGACGATCCCTTTACCAATTGACGATACAACGCCACCAGTTACAAAAATATATTTGGTCATGTGATAACTCCTTAAAGATTTATTTCGTGGGGATGGATAAAAATAAGAAAACTCCCTATTCCAGTGAATAGGGAGCTTGATTACGTTCGTTTGTCTCTGATAAAACTACCAGAGAGCCCAAATAAGATAATACAAGGAGATTTAACATTCGTCAAGTTAAATCAGCCAACCACTTATTTGTTTTCTTCGTCGTCTTCTTCGTCATCGTAGTCATCATCATCGTCATCATTTAATTCTGACAATTGACCTTCGATGCCGTCTGGTAACGTTTCGTCAGCGGCGTCATCATCCGAATCATCTACACCCGCAAGTTCATCGTACTTGCTGCTGGCAGAATCGTCGTCATCATCATCGTCGCTGTTCGCGTCATCATCATCTTCATAGTTGTCATCGTCTTCGGGATCATCATCGTCGTAGTCGATAACATCATCGTCATCCCCAGCGTCAGCTAAGAAAGCATTAACTTTCTTCCGCTTTTTACGCTTAGGCCGATCTTCGTCTTCTTCATCATCGGTATGGATAACGGCTTCGTCAATGGATTCAAATGGGTACCATGCACGCAGGCCCCACATATTGTCACCGAGCGAAATGAAACTACCGTCAATGTTTAAATCGGTATAAAATTGTGATAAACGCTCCCGAATTTCTTCGTCGCTTTTACCTAAATATGATTGCACAGCGTTGGTCAAATCGGCAAACGCCATCACATCACCATGTTGTGACAAGATCGCATGGGCAACCTCGATTAAAGATAATTCGGACTTCTTTTGTCCATCAAATTGTTTTAGTTCCAAACTGGTGCACGTCCTTTCCACAGTTTACAGTTCATCATACCAAATCAGGCCGTGAATTGCAATCGCAACTTGTAGTTACCAATCAGTTGTTCGCCCGCGTATAAGTCGTAATTAATATTGACTTCGCCGGAAAATGGGCGCTCCCGTAAACGCACTTGTAATAATGGCGTCACCGTTTCAACCGGCAAGACGCCCATCGGTGTGCGGTACCGGGCTTGGACCCGTTTGCCGTTAGCAAAGTGTAGACGTAACCGATTCTCGGCGCTACGCGTTAACACCACATCGCCATTAGCTGCGAGTTTAATCGTCACGGGAATCGGTTCAGCGGCGCCATCACTAACTTCTTTGTAGCGTAAATAAAAGGCATCGCCCATCTGCACGAGTTGTCCATCCACATCTAAAGCATAATTGGCGGTATCACCGTCTTGAACCGCCTGCGTTTCCAAATGAATGGCGACCGGTACCCCGGTTGTTAAATCATCCATGCTAAAATCCTCCTTCTAGGTCAGCGGGGCCACGCCGACCACGTTGCAGTCTTCTTTATAATTATAAGCCATCTCTATGAAAATAACTAAAAATACTCTCATTGGCAGTATTCAAGTATGGACTTGCCGCTGCCAACTGACCGTAATTCCAGCCGCCTTGGGGACCGGGTCAAGCCTGAGAAGCGGTCTTGACCCTCGCTTTTGAGCCTAAAAAAACAAGTCTCAAAAGTCGTCCGTGGTGTAAACGAGATTAAAAACCAATCCCGTTAACGCCACCGGCATGGCGGCTTCCATTACGGTCAGCTGGCAGCTAGATGGCTATTTGAATCATAATCGTGCGTCTATCATTTTGTGGTTATTACTGTCCTGAGCATTGATGACTGCGGCGCACCTGCTATGGCAACAACCATAGTCTTTCTGCACATATTGATTATTTAGAATTCAATTCAGGATTAGCCAGCCATTGCATACCAGCTAATCGTTAATCATCAAAATTTTCCCAACATTTTGATGAAAGCAGCCGACTTACCAATTGACTGTACTTAGCAGTTGGCGAGCCGAAATAGCAACCCAATTTAGTTGGGGGTCAGTGATAATGGAAGTCGCCGTGAAAGTGCCGTTAGTTCGGTGTGATTTTCGCCGAGCTTACGGCACCGACATCTTTGAAGATTGGCGGGTTTGGCCGAGCTTCAAAGCGAGGTTCGCGACCGCTTCTCAGGCTCGGACCGGTCGCCACGGCGACTGGAATTATCGCTGACGCCCAACGACAAACTGCCACTAACCATATTCAAGCGTGCGATGGAATTACGGTCAGCTAACTGCGGCAACCACTACTCAAGTTCATTCAAACTGCAATCAAATTCATTACAATATCATCAAAACTTGGTAAAACCCGGGATAAGCTCTGCGATTCCACGCTATTTCGAGTATAATTAAGTTTGTAACTGATTTTGCGAGGTGAATGACTTTTGACGACTCCCACAACGGCAATTTTGACTCAACACTACCAACCTGAAGAAATGTTGGATAGTTTTGCGTACATGAATGCCTTATTGACCTTGACCGCCGACTTACAACAACCCCTAGTCCACTTTTGGACGTTACCGCAGACGGTTATTTTAGGGTTGCTTGATCAAAAATTACCGCAACTCTCAACCGGCTTAACGGCGCTCCATCAAGCGGGCTATCAAACGTTATTGCGTAATTCGGGCGGTTTAGCCGTTGTGGCCGACACGGGCGTCTTGAACATTTCTTTGTTTTTGCCAGCCCATCGCGCCGACTACTCCATCACCGCCGCTTACGACTTAATGACGACGTATGTCCAAGCAACTTGGCCGAACTTGCCGATTGCAACCGGTGAAATTACCCGCTCATATTGTCCGGGCGACTATGATTTGAGCGTCAACGGGCAAAAGATTGCTGGGATGTCCCAACGGCGCACAGCGGATGCGTTGGTCATTATGTTATATATTAGCATCGATGGCGACCAAGCCCAGCGGAGTCAACTCGTCCGCCAGTTTTATACAGCGAGCCTCGCAGGCCAAACAGATGACCGCTTCCCGGATATCGACCCCGCCGTGATGACGACAGTCGCCGCCGCTTTAGGTCAGCCTTTGACGGTCACGCAAGCCATCGACCAGTTCACCACCACTTTAAAACAACACGGCGACCTCGACTTTAAAAAGTTGCCACTATTAACTGAAGAACCTGAATTTCAAGCGCATTTAGCGCAGGCTTATCGCCAAATGCAACGGCGGCAAACGCGGTTGCATTAATCGAACGGAGGAATGCATTTGTCATACGGTGACCAACTTTTACCCATGGAAAAAGTCTTACGTGACCCAGTCCATGACTACGTTTATATTCAACATAAAATCATTTTAGATTTAATCAACACTTCGGAATTCCAACGACTCCGACGCATCAAACAACTCGGGACGACTTCGTTAACATTTCACGGGGCCGAACATTCCCGGTTTGGCCACTGCTTAGGCGTATACGAAATCACGCGGCGCATCTGTGACATGTTTGCACGGAACTATCCGAGCAAAACGCCCGGCGATGGTGGTTGGGATGACCACGAACGGCTAGTAGCCTTGTGTGCCGCGTTATTACACGACATCGGCCACGGCCCTTATTCACATACCTTTGAACACATCTTTCACACCGACCACGAAGCTTTGACCGTTCAAATTTTGACCTCACCAGATACCGAAGTCAATCAAGTGTTACGGCAAGTTTCACCAGAATTTCCGAGCCAAGTCGCCGCTGTTATTCAAAAAACGTACCCGAATCCACAAGTCGTCCAAATGATTTCTAGTCAAATCGACGCCGACCGAATGGATTACTTATTACGCGACTCTTATTACACCGGGACGGACTACGGTAATTTTGATTTGACCCGGATTTTACGGGTCATGAAGCCGTATCAAGGTGGCATCACCTTCGCGATGGAAGGCATGCACGCCGTCGAAGATTACATCGTCAGTCGTTTCCAGATGTACATGCAAGTTTATTTCCATCCCGTTTCACGGTCGATGGAAGTTATCTTGGACCACTTGCTTGAACGCGCTAACGAGTTATACCAAAATCACAGTATTAACGCCGAAGCCACGCCGCACATGTTATTGCCGTTTTTCAATAATGACTTTACGTTACACGATTATTTGCGCTTAGATGACGGTGTGCTGGATACGTACTTCAATCATTGGCGTGACAGCAAGGACCAGATTTTAGCCGATTTAGCGACCCGCTTCTTGGACCGCCGTCCGTTGAAATCTGCGCGGCTGACCGAACAGACCCAATCGTTGTTGCCAAAATTACAACAACTCATTGAACAAGCTGGCTTTGACAGTCATTACTACACTGCCACTAACGACAGTTACGACTTGCCGTACGATGCGTATGACCCAAAAATGAAAAAGCCGCGGACCCAAATTGAATTAATGCAAGAAGACGGCTCACTCGTTGAGTTATCGACGGTTAGTGACCTCGTTCGTGCCATTACCGGGAAAGTTTCCGGCGACCGCCGCTTCTTCTTCCCAAAAGAGATGCTCAGTGACCAAATTGATTTATTCAATGACGTCAACCAAGCCTTTCAAGCACACATTCAAAACGACCGTTTGATTTTATAATTTGGAGGAATATTTTTTATGGCAATCAAATTAATCGCCATTGATATGGATGGCACGCTGTTAAACGAACATAGTCAACTCAATCCTGCGACCATCGCCGCGATTCACGCGGCGCGCGATCAAGGCATCAAAGTCGTCTTATGTACTGGCCGACCGCTCAGTGGTGTGGCGCCATTCTTAGACCAACTCGGTATTAGCGGCGACGACGAATACGTGGTGACCTTTAACGGTGCCATGGCGCAAACCGTTTCTGGCCAGATTATGACGAGCTTGACGTTGACCCATGACGACTATATCGACATTGAAGCCTTGAGTCGCAAGCTCAATATTCACTGTCATGCCGAGAGCGAAGACCACATTTATACAGCCAACCGTAATATCAGTCCTTACACGGTCGGTGAAAGTGCCCTCGTACGGATGCCGATTCGTTACCGGACACCCGAAGAAATGCCGGCCGACTTGCCCATCGTCAAGTGTATGTTTATCGATACTCCTGATAAATTAGGCGCCGCCATTCCACAAGTTCCCGCAGCGTTCCACGACCGTTTCTACATTGTGCAGTCCGAAGCTTACTTCTTAGAACTCATGAACAAGCAAGCTAGCAAAGGTCGGACCTTGAAAGTTTTAGCTGAACAACTGAACTTAACCGCCGATGAAGTTATGGCGATTGGTGACCAAGGCAACGACTTGACCATGATTGAATACGCCACGCACAGTGTGGCCATGGGCAATGCCATTCCTGCCATCAAGGCCGCTGCTAAATACGAAACTAAGACGAACCGTGAAGACGGTGTCGCCCATGCGATTACCACTTGGGCTTTAGTATAAGCCCTATTTCAAAACGCCCGAACTAACTCGTAAACATCAGTTAGTTCGGGCGTTTTTGGCAACCAACCGTTAATCTGAACAGTCACCGGCCACGCGGGTACCCGCTTGTTCAGTTGAACAAAAAAAGTAGCCCAACATCGCGGTCAGACTACTTGCATCACTTACTATTCAAAATCACCAGTGGTGGGATCTTCAGTTGTGACATTGCCACTGGTTGGATAATACCGATACGTGTCCGAAGTACTCGTATCGCTGTCATCGGAAGAACTAGTCGCATAAGTCACTTTAATTTGATAATACGAACTCGTTCGACTCGTAATTTCAAATTGGTCACCACTCGCAAACGTAATCCCAGCGCTCTGCTTGAATTGTTTCAACGCTTGCGCATCCGTCAACGAACTACTGCTACTATTGCTAGTGCTCGTTGCCGAACTCGTCGCCGTTGAATCTGAACTCGCTGAACTACTACTGCTGTCGACACTACTACTGCTAGTGCTATTTGTTTTCGTCGTACTCGTGCTATCACTGCTAGACGAACTCGTGCTCGTCACCGTCGAGCTAGTACTACCCGTACTGGTCGATTGCGACGCTTCATAGTTCATAATCGCTTGTTTCATACTTAACGCTTTTTGCTGTAACTGTTTGATGACGGGATGTACCGCACTCATATTGTCCAACTTATCAATATTACGCTTAGCTGAACTCAACTCGTGCATGCTTAACTCATCACGTGCAGTATTATAATAACCATTCGCTACTTTTACTTGTTGATATTGATGGTCCAATTTGGTCCGCGCAGCGATAAACGTTGCGTCAGTCGTGCCTTGATAATTCATGAGCGTGGTAAAGTAACCTTTGGCAGCGCTGAGTTGGTTTTTCGCCAACGCATCCGCGGCCCGTTCATAATATTTTAAGCCCGTTGCTAAATTCTTAACGGCGGCACTCGGCGTTTTGACCGTCGCGAGTGTGGCTTGCGCCGCAGCTATTTTCTGGTGCGAAATCTGTTGATCGGCCTTGGTTAAAACTGTTCCGGCATCGCTAGCTGACGAGGTCGTTTGACTCGTGTCAGCCGATGTCGCGTCCGTACTTTTCGCACAGCCTGTCAAGGTGACTAGTCCGAATAGGATGATCACTATCAGCCCAAAATGCGGTCGATGTGCATGATCCACGGCAAATCCCTCCCTTTTAACTTCACCCATTATAACATTAACCTAAAAAAATTAACGCATTTAATCGTGGGCATTACTTCAACTTAAATTAACCTTACCAACCAAGCGCCATATAATAAGCTTAATAGTATCACAGCCGTCAAGTTCGACCAGCGGTACATGACAATCAGCGCCAAGTACTCGCGGAAGATGGCAAACGGCGCGTAATACCACGGGGTCCGGGCGCCACTGCCGTACATATTTAACCGTAACCGGCGCGCTAATAAATTGGCGCGTAACACGTGATAATCGCTGGTGACCATCACCGCCCGGTAACGTGGCAACCGCTTGACTAACACCGCGTGCGAAAGCTTTAAATTTTCCGCCGTGGAAGTCGACTGATTCTCTTCCACAATGGCTTCACGAGGTACGCCAATCGCCACTAAATATTGGCGCATGGCGGTACTCTCAGCCATTACCTCATCGGCACCTTGACCACCAGAAACGACGATGGTTAGCGGCTGGTGCGTTTTAACCCGTTGTTGATGATATAGCTTAGCCGCCGCTTTCAACCGGTAACTCAACGTCCGGGTTGGCCGACCATCGGGCATCAAGCCCGCTCCGAGCACAACAATGGCATCGATGGGCTGCCGTGGTCCCATTCGGGTCGTCACCCACGCCACCAAATAACCGATAAAACTGAAGATGAAAAAGCCCGTCAGTAGTAAAGCTAACCCTAACAATTCCCATAGCCAATTCAGGTGCCACGACCAAATATTTAATGCCGCTAAAACTAACATCGCGACGAGCAAAACGCCGACGATGGCCAACAAACTATAATGCAGATGCCAGCCTTCCTTACGAATCAGCCGGTAACTGTAGCGCACAAAGCTAATCGCCACAAACAGGACCACTAACGGTAACAGCACGTTAACCACTAATTTGACGCCGACGAAGATAAACTCCCACAGCGCACTCGCTTGGGCGCTAAAGGCTTGGTAGCCGGCCACTCCTAACAAGATTACTGCTAGCAATAACAAATGCCCGGTCAGCCACCGGCGTCGGTCGGTTAACTGTAACGTGACGGCACTCACAAGGGCCAAACTGCCCCAATAAAACCAATCCATTTAGTCACCCCCTTCAACTACTCTATCTCTATTGTAATCATTATCAGTTGGTAATGCAGTAATTCGACTTTTATTGCGGATGTTCCGTTTTGCTTTCCGCCAACTAAGGCAATCACTACTTTTTGGAATAAGCGTTCAAGTTGAACGACATCACGCTAAAAAAAGCCGTTCAGTTGGCAAGCCAACTGAACGGTTACAGTTAAGTATTTAGTTTTCTTCGTTGTGGAAACGGTTCTTAAATAATGGACTAACTGGTTTGTTTTCATGAATGAACTTGATTGCTTGACCCATTAATTGGCCAACTGAAACTTGTTCAATCTTAGCGATTTGTTTTTCAGCTGGTAATTCAATCGAGTCGGTCACAACTAATTTCTTAATTGGTGACTTTTCAATCCGTTCAATCGCTGGACCAGAAAGTACTGGATGAGTACAACTTGCGTAAACTTCAGTTGCACCGGCATCCATCAAGGCTTGGGCCCCTAAGGTAATCGTCCCAGCCGTATCAATCATGTCATCAATCATGATGGCCCGTTTGCCCTTAACATCACCGATGATGTTCATCACTTCAGCCACGTTGGCGCGTGGACGACGCTTGTCGATGATGGCAATTGGGGCCTTCAAGAATTCAGCTAATTTACGAGCCCGGGTAACCCCACCATGGTCAGGTGAAACGACAACGGCGTTTTCATCTAAGTGGTGTGTGAGGAAGTAGTCAGCCAACAGTGGCGCACCCATCAAGTGGTCCAATGGAATATCGAAGAAGCCTTGGATTTGAGCGGCATGTAAGTCCAATGCTAAAATCCGAGTTGCACCGGCTGTTTCGAGCATGTTAGCAACTAACTTAGCAGTGATTGGTTCCCGTGAACGGGCTTTACGGTCTTGCCGCGCATACCCATAATAAGGAATAACCACGTTAATGGTCTTAGCACTAGCGCGCCGTAAGGCATCAATCATAATCAACAATTCCATTAAGTTATCGTTAACGGGTGCTGACGTTGATTGAATAATGTAAACTTGATCCCCACGAATACTTTCTTCAATGTTAATGCGAATTTCGCCATCACTAAAGCGATCAACTGAAGTCTTACCTAATTTAACCCCAACGGCTTCAGCAATCTTTTCTGCCAATGGTTTATTTGAATTCAAAGCAAAAATCTTTAACTTTGGATCAAAATACTGTTCTGACATAATTTCCTCCATTCGAAAATTTATTACTTACTAAATAATAGGCATTTTACCCTTGAAAATCAAGCCCCCTTGTAAGGGTCAAATTGCGTCAGACTGGGATGGAGGCGGGTATTTCGGGTTTTTAACGGGCTCAAAACCAATATATTAAAGTTTCGTGAGTTGCTAATTCGTTAATATTCGGAAAAAATGGCGAAAAACCCGGGTGAACTTGGTAGCGCTGCCAGATTGTTCGTGAATACTTACATTTAGTATGCAAAAAGACTCGCAACCACTTGTTGGCAGTTACGAGTCTTTTTAGTGTTCAGAAACGTTTGCTTTTGTAAGTTCAATTTAACACTGATTTTCATGACTTGCTATGCTACTCAGCCACAATTCTAATTAGCATTGTATAGGGATTAATCATTACTCTGCTAACTTGCCGAAACGCGTGAACCAAAGCTGAGAGCTGTGCTTGCTACGCCAATCGGCCAATGCACAAACCGCATTAACCGCTTGGCTAGGCAATGCTCACTCTCAACCCGCTTTGGTTCACGCTCTGTTTTTTACATATTTTCCGGTTCGTGTGGCAATCTCTTCCAAAAATCTGGCTTATTCGTTTGCCGTGAACGGGCAATTGCCATGTCGTGGAAGTTTACATCGTCGGTGATGGTTGAACCCGCTGCGATGAAGGAATGGTCAGCGACTTCCACTGGCGCAATAATGTTGGAATTGCTGCCGATGAAAGCGGAGTTGCCGACATTCGTGTGGTGCTTGTTGACACCATCATAATTGATGAAGACGACCCCACAACCAACGTTGATATCTTCGCCTAACGTGGCATCGCCAACGTAAGTCAAATGGCCAACTTTAGTCCGGTTACCGATTTTAGCTTTTTTAACTTCCACAAAGTTACCTAAGTGAACGTGTTCGCCAATTTCAGCTTGGGGCCGTAAATGACTGTATGGGCCGATGTTGCTGTCAGCATGCATGATGGAATCTTCTAAGAATGATGACGTGACCGTTACCCGGTCTTCAATCGTCATGTCATGGATTTCAGAATGAGCACCAATTAAGCAATCTTCACCAATCGTCGTATTACCTTTAATCAAAACACCAGGTTCGATAATCGTGTCGGCCCCAATTTTAACGCCAGCATCGATATAAGTATCTTCTGGATTAATGATGGAAACCCCATTGGCCATGTGTGCTTCGTTGATGCGCTTTTGCATCACTTTCGTTGCTTGAGCCAATGCGGAACGCGTATTAACGCCCATGGATTCATCAAAATCAGACATCCGATAAGCCGCTACCACGTCACCTTGGTCTTTCATAATTTGAATGACATCAGTTAAATAGTATTCGCCTTGCGCATTGTCATTCGTGACTTGATGTAACGCCGCGAATAATTTTTGATTGTCGAAACAATAAACACCCGTGTTGATTTCATGGATTTCTTGTTCTTCTTTCGAAGCATCTTTTTGTTCAACAATTTTTTCAACAATCCCTAGATGGTTACGCACCACGCGACCATAGCCTTGAGGATCGGGTGCTTCGGACGTCAAAACCGTCCCCGCAGCCCCTTTAGCTTGATGATATTCAAATAATTCTTGGAAAGTTTCTTCGCGGAATAATGGCGTATCACCACTGACGATTAACGTCATGCCGTCAGCATCCTTTAAAAGTGGTTCAGCTTGTAAGACGGCGTGGCCCGTACCGAGTTGTTCAGTTTGTTCAGCATACTTGGTCCGGTCACCTAAAGCTGCTTCAACGTCTTTGGCACCATGACCAACAATGGTCACGATGTTATCCATCGAAGTTGCTTCAACTTGGGTCAACACATGGTCGACCATCGACTTGCCGCAAACTTTATGCAGCACTTTGACTAACTTGGATTTCATCCGGGTCCCTTTACCAGCGGCCATGATGATTGCATTTTTGGTTGTCATTACAAATTTTCTCCTTAGTCTTCAGATAAGTCAATCATACCAAAGTTTCGGATGGTTGACACAGTTACTTAGTCTTCGGCGCCAAACACCTTTTCTAAGTAATTGCCGGGTACCACTTTGATGTCTTTTTCGCTGTCATTGACACTAGTGACCGTCAATAATGACGTGTAATCGTCAATCAAGCGGTTACCGGCAAAAGCAGCTTCCGCAAAGACAGTGATGCCCACTAAATTCGCATCAAATTCTTCAATCAACGTCTTCATCCCGTTGATCGTGCCGCCGCCCTTCATGAAGTCGTCAACGATTAATACGTTGGCGCCTTCACTCAGGCTACGTTTCGATAATTCCATTTTTTTGATGCGTTCTGAAGAACCGGACACGTAGTTAACACTAACGGTCGAACCTTCGGTAATTTTGGAGTCATTGCGCACAATCACGAATGGCACGTTCAAGTAAGTCGCGACGCTTTGCGCAATCGGAATCCCTTTAGTGGCCACCGTCATGACGGCATCAATTTGTTGGTTCAAGTATTGCGTGGCAATCACCCGACCCACTTGGCGTAAAATTTCTGGTTGGCCCAAAATATCTGACAAATAAACGTAGCCCCCAGGTAACACCCGGCTACCATCGGCCACTTTAGCTGTCATTTCATCAATAAAGGTTTGTGCTTCTTCTTTTAAAATGTAAGGAATGAAGCGCGTCCCACCAGCGGCGCCCGGAATCGTTTCCAAAATCCCCGTTCCGCGTACTTGGAATACCTTTTTCAAAATCGTTAAATCTTCACTGATTGAAGACTTCGCTGATTCATAACGTTCCGCAAAAAAAGTTAGTGATACTAACGTATGGGGACGTTCCAACAAATAGCGCGTCTCATCAATCAATCGTTCGCCTCTGCGTACTTTCATCTTTCCACCTCAACCTAATTCATCTTTTTAAAGTCCATGCAAAATGATAACACAAACGTTCGGAAATTAGGTAGCTTTTTGCTATATTTTTAGTAAACAATCGGAATTTCTTAACATTTACTGCTATTTTTTTGAATTGACGGGAAATTATGGGGTAAATTGAGAACAATTAATTTAGAGTGGTCAGGTCGGCGGGTAGTGACCGAGCATAGCCTAGTTATCACCCTTATTCGGTGGGGTTTCCGGATAAGGGTGATAACGTAGCTAAGCGGAGGTCACTGCCGACCTGACCACGTTTCGGCCACAAAAAAAGCCCTAGAACCAAAGTTCCAAGGCAATCAACCGACCTAAGCCCCAACTCGTAACCGTTGGAAACCCAGCGCTGCAAAATAAAACAAACATTCAATTGAAGCAATAAAGAAACTGACCGGTAAATTGGTCACATAACTCAAGTACAACCCGAGCCAAACACCAATCAACGCAAAGATGATTGATAACCCAATCATCTTGCTAACCGTATGCACGAAATAGCGAGCGGCCGCAGCCGGCAACGTCAATAAGATAAAAATCAACAATGACCCAACAATTTGAGCGGCAACACTGACACTCATCGCCACTAACACTAAGAACACCACCGAAATCGCCGTGGTCCAGAGTCCACTGACTTTGGCGCCAATCGCATCGAACGAATCAAACTTCAACGGTCGATATAACCCGAGCATCACCAGTAAAACAATCCCGGACAATACGGCCACACGAATCACGTCGGCATGGGCAATCCCAATGACACTCCCAAACAAAATGCTCGTCGCGTAACTCGAAGTTTGGTTAGACAGCGATAGGAATAAAATCCCAAGTCCGATAAACAAAGCTGAAATTGCTGAAATTGAGGCTTCACGCCGGGATTGTTTGACACTCATTTGACCGACAATTACGGAACTAATAACGGTAAAAATCAACATCCCGCTCAAAGCGGTCCAGCCCATGAAAATTCCAAAGGCGGCCCCAGCAAACCCGATTTCAGACAACGTATGCGTCAAGAAGGATAAGTTCCGGGCAATGACAAACACGCCAATCGTCCCACAAATAATAGCAATAAACGTCCCTGCTAAATAGGCGTTTTGCATAAACGCTAAACTAAACATTGGTTACCTCCTTCAGTTGTTCAATCGACATGTCTGCCATGTCGCCAAACTGTTGCTCCCCTGGGCGTAATGCCAAATAATGTTTCGCATATTTTTTCGCCAATGGTAAATCATGGGTCACAAAGAAGACGGTAATATCACTAGTTTGGTTCAAATTCTGAACTAAATCTAACAATTCATATTTCATTTCATTATCTAAACTGGCCGTTGATTCATCCAAAATCAACAGTTTCGGTTGTTCAACAATCGCTTGGGCCAAGTACGCCCGTTGCTTTTCGCCCCCGGACGCCATCCCTAATGGTCGTTGGGCGATTTTTTTCACATTGGTCACTGCCATAGCCGTCCGCACTTGTTGGTGTTCAGCTTTCGTCAACCATGGTAGCCAGCCATGCACGTTCAAACCGACAAAATCTTCAATCGTTAATGGATATTCTTGGTCCAAATTCCGAAATTGTGGGACATAGCCAATCTTAGTGGCCTTTTTATTCGGAAAATACTTAATCTGACCAGAAGTTGGTTTCAACATGCCGAGCAAGGCCCGAATCAAAGTTGTTTTTCCAACCCCGTTTTCACCGATGACCGTGACAAAGTCGCCACGATCAATCTTAAAATTCAAATCCTCAAAAACTTGGTTATTGGGAAACGCGATCCCCAAGTGCTCAACGGCAATTAAGGGTTCCGTCATATTTTTGCCCCCGTCTCTCTCTTATGGTAAATAGTAATGATTACTGTTTTAGTTTACCTGAATTCGATTATTTGTCAATAGTAGAGTGGCACCCCCGGCGTTTAGCTCCCGAGCATAGCCTAGCAAGTGACATTAGGCGGTGCCCTTTCCGTTTAATGTCACTTGCGTAGCTAAGCGGAGGGCGCTGCCGGGGGTGCCGCGTTACAACTATATAACTAGGAAAGCTTTAGCCATGGGCATTGCATGGGGGGCTTTCCCATGTGATGACCGTGACGTAGCTAGGTGGCCGGTGCTATCGGGGGTGCCGCGTTTCAACTATATAACTAGGAAAAGCCCAACTCTGACATTACAAAGGCATTTTTCAAACAATCAAAAAACTACAATTTTGAAAACTATGTAAATAACAACCACTATTACTGATAGTACCAAACAAAGTAAGATTAACGACACCAATAATTGGACGCGATTTTCGTAATCACAACCAAATAGTATTCCATTTTACTGATTGTAAGCACAATTCAGTTGTGAGTCAGTTGCAATGAAACCTACTAAATTAGCGTGGCACCATTATTATCAAAAAAGCAATCTAGCTGCCAGCTGACCGTAATGGAAGCCGCCATGCAGGTGGCGTTAACGGGATTGGGCTATATCCCGTCTACACTACGGACGCCTTTTGAGACTCGGGTTTCAGGCTCAAAAGCGAGGTTCAAGACCGCTTCTCAGGCTTGGACCGGTCCCCATGGCGGCTGGAATTACGGTCAGCTGGCAGCGGCAATTTCAGCCCCAACAACATTGAAACAAACTCCAGGCGGCACGTTGCAACGAAGAAAAACAGTCAAAAAAAAGACGGCTAAAATCAGCCGTCAAACATGCCCTACGATTCAACTTCTTCTACCGGTTCAGCGGCCGCGACAAAGCGGTCAACTTGTTGTTGATAGTTCAAAAATAAACTCGTAAATTTGCTATCACTGCTTGCATCCCACGGTTTCGGCGTCCCACAATAGTGGAGCAATACCGTATGTTGCATGACCCAGTGAATATCATGTTGGGTCAAATTACGCGTCTGGTAGATCAAATACTTACGCGTATCATAATTCCAGACTTCTTCGTCAATCTCTAAAATATCGTTACCGTATAAGAAATTCAGAATATCCTGGTCTGGTAAAATTAACAAATCGCTATATTTTTCAATCGTCGCCGTAATATCTTCAGCGTTGATTTTTTCCCGCGCCTGGTCAACGTCAATGACTAATACGCCAGAATTAAAGTAACTCGTAGTCGTCCCTAAGCGAATCTTGTTCACGCTATCGACTAAGTTCGTCACACCACGATGAACGGCGGCCGCCAGCATCTTGCCACCTAAGTCCAATTCCCATAATGGTCGAATCTCATTAATCACCACAATATCCGGGTCTAAATAAATCACACGATGGACCGTGGCTGGTAAGATTTGGCCACATAACAAACGAAAATACATTTCTTGGGGATAACGCTCAATCAGCGGCGTTTGCGCCACAAAATCTGGTGTCACTTTCACATTACTCAAGTCCCAGCCAAACGCCGTCGTCAGTTGTTCGACACTCGCGACTTCGGCCGGAGTCATCTCGGCATGCACGAGCCACAAATGAATTTTTTCAGCCGGATTGTTTGCATGTAACGACCACAACATGACTTTTAACGGCGGTAAATAGCCGGCATTCAGCGTGACTAACACATTCATTTCATCAGCCATCTCGACACCTCCGCTTAGTTTAACCCAACTTGTTCAGTTAAAAATTCGTTAACCACCGCTTGGTAGCGGTCGGGATGCGTGCGAATCGCCTGAACATGCCCGGCATCCGTATCAATATATAAGCCCTTTTGTTGTGGGAGTTGTTCATACAATAAGTGCGCATTGCGAACGGGCACCGTTTGGTCACGTGTCCCGTGAATCATTAAGATTGGTAAGCCGCCCACTTTGACTTGTTGTAAAATTTCGCCATCGCTAAAAGCATAGCCAGCATTATTGCGCGCAATCCGGTTGGCCATCGGCATGATTGGATAAATCGGCAGATGGAATTTATGACTCAAACGGAACTTCGCTTCATCATATAAATTCGCATAGCCACTGTCTTCAATAATGGCTTTAACATTATCTGGCAAGGGTTCGCCACTAGTCGCCATGACCGTCGCCGCGCCCATCGAAATCCCCATCATTACGATGTCAATATCGTCACCAAGCTGATTTAAGGCCATTGCCACCCAGCGTTCATAGTCCAGGCGATCGAGCCAACCATACCCAATCGTATGACCTTCAGAATCACCAAATGCGCGGGCATCCGGCATCAAAACATCATAGCCTAAACTCATAAAAATCCGCGCATACGGTACCATTTGCTCGCGTGAATGCCCTAAGCCATGCGCTAAGATCGCCAAGCGACCGACATGGTGTTGGTTGGGAATATATGTCGCAACCAAGTTCAGGCCGTCAAAAGTTTGCATTAACCATTGTTGCTTGGGTTGTTTTTCATACCAAAAGTTTTCAATTTCAGTATTTTCTGACCGTGACAAATCTTGGCCATGGCGTTTTTGTTCATCGCTCACGTGCATGGCAAAGTTATACGCCACCATGCCACCCATTAGGGACCCGGCATACGTCGTCGCCCCCACGACCCCGGCTAATTTCAAGCCTAATTTTGTTGATTGCTTCATCAAACCCACCTCATTTCACTTTAATTTAACCATACCTACCACCATTTGTGCATAATTAACCATTTTCATTTCAATTTTCTTAACTTGTTGTTATTTGCCACCTACCTGCGAACTGACAAAACACTAAAACATGCCAACCATTGTAAGCCAAAGCACGACCTCACCAGTTGAACTTGGCCGAGGTGCTGATACCTTAAATTTAGCAGCTGAGTATCTTACCCCTTCTCCCACAACTAACGGGGCGTAATCCTTGCCCAACTAATCAATTATTTATTCAAATCAAACAATTGATACCTCGTTTAGCCGAGAGGGCGGTCCCGCCGATGCTCAGTGGTGAAATTGCACTTGGCGAGTGTTTTGGGCTCGCCTAGTGCAAGGCCGAGCTTTGAGACGTGGTTTTCGGCTCAAAGTCGTGCCCACCACGTTCCAGCATCGGCGGGACCAACCGGCAGGCGGCAAGCACCGCTACCACTGCCTAACCACCCCAATAAAAAAGTACGCACTACTAAAGATTAGTAGTCCGTACCAGGTTACCAGTTTGATTAACGATCCGTTAGATTGACTGGCCGGACCAGATAGACTTCGCGGCAGAACCCTTTGAGAGAATTGTAAACCCGTTGGGCGCGCGATTGTTTGCGGCAGACGCCGAAAACCGTCGGGCCGGAACCGCTCATTTGGGCCGCGTCGGCGCCAAATGTGAGTAACTGTTGTTTAATTTGGGTAATTTCGGGATAACGCTTGGCCGTAATCGGTTCTAAGACGTTCCCCATATTTTCGAAAATAGCCGTGGGCGTTTGCGACGCAATCCCGGCTAATAACCCATCAATATTAGGGTGCGTGTTCAGTTCCCGATAATCGACTTGCCGTAAAATATTCGGCGTTGAAACGCTGACTTTCGGTTTCGCTAACACAATCCACATCGGTGGCAATTTCGGCAAGGGCGTCACAATTTCACCTTTACCCGTAACATGGGCCGTTTGACTGTAAACACAATACGGTACATCGGAGTCAATTTGTAAGCCGAGCTTGGCTAAGGTGGCCAAGTCTAAATTGAGCTCCCACATCCGATTGAGTCCCCGTAACACGGCAGCGGCATCTGAGGAGCCGCCACCTAACCCGGCGGCAACTGGGATGGCTTTTTTGATTTTAATGCGCACCCCAGTATTGATATGATATTCACGTTTTAAAATACTGACGGCTTGAAAAGCGAGGTTCCGCCGGTCATTGGGTAAAAACCCACTATCGGTCGCAACTTCGATTTTATTGGTGGACAACGTTTCAATCTGAACATAATCAGCCAGATCGACCGAAGTCATCACCATATTCCATTCTTTATCCCCGTTTTGATGTTCAAACAAGGTATCGAGCCCCAGATTGATTTTTGCTGGTGCTTTTTCCACGATCTGCACGCGTCTCACCCTCTTCTATGACCGCGATAAACTTGGGTCGTTGGTGTACTTTGATACAATTATACTAATATCAGGGCAAAATAAAAAGACCTTGCTGGGGGTCTTAATATTGAGAATTCGCGTGCCGCGAATTAAGCTTCAGTTGTTTCGTCTTCAAAGGCGATTTGAACGTTCTTAGTTAACACATCCGTGTAACTATATGAAACTCGTTCAAACGAGTTTTCTTGTTGGTCTAAATCCACAACAAACACTGAACGGTAAGTTTCTTTTAACGTCCCATGACGTTCAGTTGTTTTCTTCCGACCGGCTTGGGCAACGACTTTCATCCGTTGGCCGATCCGAGAGTCAAGCTTATCTTTAATTGCTGCTAGTGAAATTGGCATTAAGAATCCTCCTCGATGAAATAACTATACTCGGTTTTCACAAAAAAGTCAATATTATATCACAAGGTTTTCTAATGTGCAACAATTTTATTAGCAGACCAATTTCAGATTAATTCCGCTCCGTGTAAGGCATCCGTCAAGGTAATGAACTCGTCCACTGTCAAGCGTTCGGCCCGAATTTTCGGGTCAATTTCAGCGGCGTCCAAAGCACTTTGAATGGCCGTTTTCGTTTCAGGTAATTTACCGAATAAACTTTGTAAATTATTCCAAAGATTTTTCCGGCGGTGGGCAAAACCAGCTTTGACCACTTTAAAGAAAGCCGCTTCGTCAAATGGCACGTGCGTCCGGGATGGCAAGGCCGTCAACTTCACGATGGCCGAATCCACATTGGGGGCGGGAACAAAGACCGTCCGCGGTACGACCATCGCCATTTCGGCGGCCATCCGATATTGCACGGCAATCGTCAAAGCGCCGTATGCTTTCGTGCCGGGTTCTGCCGCTAAACGGTCCGCCACTTCTTTTTGCATCATGACGACGATGTTTTCGAACTTCACACTACCCGCTAACAAGCTCATCAAGATGGGCGTCGTAATATAGTAGGGCAAGTTAGCCACTAATTTTAACGGGCGGTCAACATCCAAGTGTTCCTTGACCATCGCGGGCAAGTCCGCTTTCAAAATATCTTGATTGATTATTTCAACATTATCATAGTCATACAACGTTTCATCTAAAATCGGCAATAAGCGATCATCGATTTCAAAAGCCATCACTTGATGGGCGGCGCGGGCTAAATATTCTGTTAACGCGCCAATCCCAGGGCCAATTTCAATGACGTTATCTTCTTGGCTAATATCGGCCGTGAAAACAATGTTGTGTAACACGTTTTGGTCCGTTAAAAAGTTTTGGCCCAAGCTCTTTTTGACTTGTAAGCCGTATGAATTCATAATCGCCTTAGTGCGGGCGGGGTTTGCAATATCAATATCTTTACTCATCGTTACTCCTCTGTGTCTAATTGGTCAATGGCCTGCCAAAAATCAGCCGGCTGAATTTGAAATAGTTGTAGGCGTTTCGGTAATTGCTTACCGTTCACATAGCCAATCTTTAATAGTTCACCTAACCGTTCGCGCCGTTGCCGGGCGGCGGGACCAGCTAACAAACCGGCTTTAATTAAATCTCCGGTCGTGATTAACGTCGCGGGTTCATCCGTTTGTTCCGTATACAAGTGCGCTAACGCCGTTTGAATGGCAGCGGGGCTGGCATGTTCCACACCTAAGCTGCCACCCGCTTTGGTCGGGACGCCAGCTTTACGGGGCAAGAACGCGTGCTTAACGCCCGGGACCGCCGCCGAAATGATCTTGCGAATCCGTTCACCGGAGAAGTCCGGGTCGGTAAACACGATCACCCCGCGAGTTGCTTGTAGCTGTTTAATTTGGGCAACAGTCTCTTTAGAGACCGCCGAGCCGTTCGTTTCAATCGTATCGGCATCGACCGCTAACGCCAAGCGCTTAGTGTCATCTTTGCCTTCCACGACGATTACTTCTTTAATCTTCTTCAATCTTAAATAAGTCCTTCGCATTTTGATAAGTTTGGGCCGCAATGGCTGCCGGGGTCGTTTCGCGGAGTTTGGCGACCGCGTCAACGACATAGTGCGTAAAGGCCGGTTCATTTTGCTTGCCACGATAAGGTTCAGGCGTCAAATAAGGAGCGTCCGTTTCGACCATCAACACGTCAGCCGGCGTTTGTTTGACTGATTCATGGACCTCATCAGCGTGCTTAAAGGACGCCACGCCGCTGTATGAGATGTGCATACCTAAGTCCAAGAATCGTTTCAACCATTCGGGGTCGCCGTTAAAACTGTGCATGACGCCACCGGTATCACGGATATCGGCCGCTTTCAAGATCTTGTAAGTATCTTCAAACGCATCACGGTTATGCACCGAAATTGGTAGCCCCATGTCTTTAGCAATCGCCACTTGGCGCGCAAAGACTTGCCGTTGGGTATCTTGTGGCGACGTATCCCAATGATAGTCGAGACCAATTTCGCCTAAAGCCACGACTTTTGGTTTTTGGAGTTGTTCAATCAATAATTTTTCAGTTGCTGCATTATAATTTTTCGAATCTTCCGGATGCCAACCCACGATGGCGACTAATTCCGGATACGTTTCCGCTAACTTGATAGCATCGGCATTCAATTGCGTATTAGAACCCACAATCGCCATCCGAACGACATCTAAGTCCTTAGCTTGTTGTAAATATTTCGGGACGTCATTAATAAATTCTTCACTGTTCAAATGTGTATGAGAATCAAAAATCCGCACGATTACGACCCCTTTCAAAGTTCAATAATCATTAAGCACCTGTTGCCATATCCTTTTAACTATATCATCAAACCGGTTCAAAAATAAACCATTCAACCTAAAAAGTCGGTCGTAATCACAATGACTACGACCGACTTTTTCAGTTTTAAATTACGAAATCAATGACCCATTAACCATATTATCTGGTACAGTAATCAATTGAACTTCGCCATCATGTTCAGCTGAGAGTAACATGCCTTGGCTCATTTCGCCACGCATCTTCCGTGGTTTCAAGTTACCAACGATGATTACTTTCTTGCCAATCAATTCTTCTGGTTCAGGATACCACTTGGCAATCCCCGAAAGGATTTGGCGATGATCAGCGTCACCGGCATCCAAACGGAATTGTAAGAGTTTATCGGCACCCTTCACTTTTTGAACCGCGATGATTTCAGCAACTTTTAATTCGACTTTATCAAAATCATCAATCTTGATTTCGTCTTTAGTTAAGTTGAGTTCAACCTGGGCAGGGTCCCAGTCGGTTTCAACTTCCGCTTCATGCTTAGCAGCTTCCATGGCAGCCCGGCCCTTCTTCTTGTCCGACTTCGTCATTTTGCTCTTCAAAAATTCGATTTCTTCGTCCATATCAACCCGTGGGAAGATTGGCGTCCCTTTGGCAACGACTTGCTTGCCAGCCGGTAAATCGCTCATTTGTAAGTCGATTAATGACAAGCTATCCACTGGTAACCCTAATTGCGTAAAGATTTCCTTGGGCGCATGGGTCATTACAGGACTAATCAAACTAGCAATTACCCGCAAGCTCGCTGCTAAGTGGGCCATAACGCTAGCTAACTTGTCAGCGTCCGCAGCGTCGTCGCTCTTCGCTAATTGCCAAGGGGCGGTTTCGTCGATGTACTTGTTCGTCCGACTAACGAGCTTCCAAATTTCGCTTAACGCATCTGACAAGTGTAACTTGTCCATGTCCGCGTTGTAAGCCTTAATGGTGTCCGCCGCGGTGGCTTCTAAGTCAGCGTCAAATTCCGTCACCCCGGACTTGAATTCAGGTAACTGACCATTTTCATACTTGTTAATCATCGCAACGGTCCGGTTCAACAAGTTACCGAGGTCGTTGGCTAAATCATAGTTGACCCGAGCCACGAAGTCTTCTGGTGTAAATGAACCATCGTTACCATAAGGCATTGCCTTGACTAAGTAGTAACGTAACGCATCTAAGCCGTAACGTTCCACAATCGTTTCGGGGTAAATAACATTCCCCTTCGATTTCGACATCTTGTCGTCACTCATTAATAACCAACCGTGACCGAAGACCGTCTTTGGTAATGGCAAGTCTAAGGCGTGTAAAATAATTGGCCAGTAAATCGTATGGAAACGCACGATTTCTTTCCCAACCATTTGCACGTCGGCGGGCCAATACTTATTGAACAAGCTTTCGTCATCGCCGGCATAGCCTAAAGCGGTGATATAGTTGATCAAAGCATCGAGCCACACATAAACGACGTGTTTAGGATTACTCTTAACGGGCACGCCCCAAGTAAAGCTCGTCCGTGAAACGGCCAAATCTTCCAAGCCGGGCTTGATGAAGTTATTAATCATTTCGTTCATCCGGTTAGCCGGTTGGATGAAGTTTGGATGCGTTTGGTAATAATCTAACAACCAGTCCGCATACTTACTCATCTTAAAGAAGTATGATTGTTCCTTAACGAGTTCAACTTCATGACCACTAGGAGCTTTCCCACCAATGACCTTGCCGTTATCGTCGCGATAAACTTCAGCTAATTGGGTTTCAGTGAAGTATTCTTCATCATCAACCGAGTACCAGCCTTCGTAATCGCCTAAATAAATGTCGCCTTTTTTAAGTAAACGTTCAAAGATTTCTTGAACGGCTTTTTCATGATAATCATCGGTCGTCCGAATAAACTTGTCATTCGAAATTTCCAACAACTGCCATAATTCTTTGATTTGTTTGGCCATGCCATCGACATAGCTCTTCGGATCAGTGTTCAGTTTTTCTGCTTTTTCTTCAATCTTCAAGCCGTGTTCATCGGTCCCAGTCAAGAAAAAGACATCGTAACCCATCGCGCGTTTGTAACGTGCTAAGGTATCACACGCAATCGTGGTGTAAGAGTTCCCGATGTGTAACTTCCCCGAAGGATAGTAAATCGGCGTGGTAATATAATAAGTTGGTTTTGTGTCTGCCATGACTTTAATTCCCTTCAAACATGTTTATAAATTCGCTTATATCAACATTTTAGTTAGATTCTTTTTTATTGTATCATACTTCGTTGGCCCTTAGAAAACGGTTAGAATAAATCGAGTTGTTGCGGTCCAAGGTCGCCAAACGAAATCCCTAGCAATGTCTTTAAGGCCAAGGCATTGCCCGCCGCATCGCCGCCAGAATTATTATTAAAGATTACACAGACTTCGTTAGTTTTCGTCTGCAATTGCGTAATCGTCTGTTGAAATTCTGCTAACTCCGCATCGCTGTATCGATACAAGGTCCGTTGCCCACGCCAATCTTTACCCTTGGCCGACCAACCTTTTTGGTTCCGACCGTGCAGCCGTAAAATCGCTAATTGGTCACTAGTGACGACCGGTTCAAAGCCGATCCCATCGGGCATGGCGTGCGGTTCATCAACAATTACATGCACCACGCCGAGGTCGCGCAAGAAGTCGAACACCGCATCTTTGACCCCCGGTTCATACCAACTCGGATTCCGAAATTCAACCGCAATCGGCACCCCTGGCAGCCATTCAACCATCCGTTGTAAATAATGGAAATTACGCGTGGAACGCTCAAAAAATGGCGGAAATTGAAACAAGACGGCCTTTAACTGATGATGCTGGGTCAATGGTTTTAACATGGCCCGATATTGGCGATACGCCGTCTTCAAGGCCTCCATCGATACCCCTTCTTCATACGTATCGTGCAACGTCATCGTTTGGTTCGCTTTTAAAATAAATTGAAACTTGGCGGGCACTTCTTTTTGCCACTTGGCAACTGTACTGACCTTGGGAATTCCGTAAAACGGGGTATCCACTTCAACGACCGGCAAGACGCCGGAATATTCCGTTAAAGTCAATTTGTCAGTACCACCAAGTAAGCTTGGATGCTCAGTCCAAGTGGTTAAGCCAATCGTAATCATCTCAAACTGTCACCCCTTCAAAAAAGTTGACCGCATTTTGTTGGACCATCTCAAAGTCAAACGGCAAGTTCAGCCTTTCTTCATTGATCGCCATCACCGTAGCTTGCGGATTGCGGTAGTCGATCAAGCCGGCAAATGGATAAACTCGAAACGATGTCCCACAAATCACAACTAAGTCCGCGCGTTGTAAATATTGAATGGCGCGCTCGACATTGGCCGTGGCAATCCCTTCGTCATACAACACGACATTCGGCCGCAAATAGCCGTGGTCTTTAGCGTGATATGGCGACTGCAAGTATGTTTGCCAATCAACGGTCGCGCCACATTCGGTGCAATACACTTCGTATAAATTGCCGTGAAACTCGACCAAATTTTTCGTGTCCGCCACCCGATATAAATTATCAATATTTTGAGTAATGACACTCGCGCGCCCTTGTTGGGTCAAGGCCGCCATCTTTTCGTGGATCACGTTTGGTTGCGCTTCTGGATAATATAAATTCTGTTTTAAATAGTCATAAAAACCAGTCGGGTCTGCTTGTAAAAACGCATGGCTCAAATAATACTCCGCATTATGATGTCCGGTATATAAGCCATTTTTCGACCGATAGTCAGGAATTCCGGACGGCGTCGACACGCCGGCGCCGGTCATAAATACAATGTTTTGCGCGGTTTGTAACCGTTGTTGCGCAGGATTTGCCATGCGCCATCCCTCCTTAAAACTTACCGCAATGTATACGGCACATCTAATTCAGCAAATAAGTCTTTGACTGTTTTACCGTAAATTTCTTTGAAAAAGGCATCGCTGTCTTTTTGCGCGGGCGCTGGAATCACAAAGGCATTTTGCCGATCCCCTTTGTTCAGACCGATATAGGCCCGCGTGTGTTTGTTCTTATCTAACATATCTGAATGAAAGACATCAAATAATTGGCGCACTTCCAACCGCAATTGGCGTTCACTGAACACGTTTTGCACCGTCACAAATTCTGTGCCATGTAACAACGGTAATTGCCATGCGGTCATCTGGTCATCAAATGCTTTGAACAACTTCACAATCGTCCGCCGCATCGCAAACGGTGTGTCAACCGCTTTGGCCGCAATCACGTCATATAAAGCTTGCGCCGCTTTAAAGGCGACCGGATAAGTCGTTTGTACTTGTGATAAACGGGCCGGCGTTAAGTCCCCACCAAAGAACACTAACAAGTCCGTCAACGTCAACAACCGCAATGTCATCATCGCATCTTGTTGGTCAGGGTCTTCTGGTTCAATCGTGGCCGCGACACTCTTGAAGTACAAATCTTCAATCTGGTCATCAATCAAGCCATGTTCCCGTTGCTTCCGCACAACTAAAACGTGGCCAACCATATCGTAGAGTTCCATCGCAATCGCCATCAATTGTTCATCCAAGCGGTCATCACGGGTCGTCAAATTAAACGTGATCTGTGGAAATCCTTGGAGTAACAATAATAAGTGCAACATTTCATGAGAAGCCGTGTAGCTGGGGGCGGTAATATCACTCACATGAATATCAATATCGCCATTTTGCATCCGTTGCTGGGCTTGGTCATGGCGGACATAGCCGGCTTTAGCATCCCCAAAGCTAACGGTAATGTTGCCTGGATATAAACTATTGGCAGTGGCTAATAAGCCAGTTACAGTGTCATTTAATTTCGTTTCAGTCATCGGTCTCTTCCTTTGTTTGACGTAAATCCGCAATTAATTTTTGCGTCGTCGCTAAGTCTTGTTGGGGTGCTTGTTCGAGGCGTTGTAAAACGAGCGGCAATTCCGTGGGGGTCGCCCCGGCCGCTAACGCCAATGATTTTAATTGTAAGTGCATGTGGCCTTGTTGAATCCCGGTCGTCACCAGTGCGCGTAACGCCGCTAAGTTTTGGGCTAACCCTTCGGCGGCAATAATCCGCGCCAGGTCGCCGGCCGTTTCAAATTTTAATAACCGTTGATTTAATTGGGCGAGTTCATTGATCTTAATCGAGCCGCCCACAATCCCAACCGGCATGGGTAATTCTAACTGACCACTTAAGGTCGTGCCATCAGTCGTCCACGTGCTCAAGCCACGATAATGGCCGTCTTTAGCAGCGTAAGCGTGCGCGCCACTTTCAATAGCGCGCCAATCGTTCCCCGTGGCAATCGCGACCGCATCAATCCCGTTCATAATACCTTTGTTATGGGTCGCCGCACGATAAGGGTCGATTTGGGCCACTTCACTAGCCGACGCAATCTTTTGGGCGACTAACGCCCCGGAATAACGCCCGGCTTGTAATAAGCTGACCGGAATGATGCAAGTGGCTTTGACCAAGCTCGCCGTCGCATAATTCGACAGAATGCTCATCAACGCATTGGTCTTGGTTAACACACCAATGGACTTAGCCACCGCCTCTAACATGCTATTTAGCATATTGGCCCCCATCGCCGCTTGCACGTCGACAAAGAGGTCAATGGATAAGTAGCCGTTACCGAGGTTACGGGTCCGTAATGACCGCGCGCCGCCACCGCGTTTTTTCAAACTCGGATGGGCATTGTCAGCCACTTGGAGTAATGTCGCGCGGTGTTGTTCAATGACCGCGGCGGTTGCATCGACATCCGTTAAATGTTCCAACACGATTTGACCGACCATTTGGCGCTGATTTAAGACGGTCGTAAACCCACCGGCGCGTTTAACAATTTTCGCACCGTTGCTGGCGGCCGCAATCACGGACGGTTCTTCGGTCACCATCGGAATAATTTGCGTCTGCCCGTCGATGACAAAGTTCACCGCTAAGCCCATCGGCAATGGATAGTCGGTCAAATAGTTTTCAATAATTTCATGATGGGCCGGCACGTAATACTTTTTGAACAACGCTTGTTCAGTTGGCGTTAACTGTGCTTGTTCCGCAACAATCGCCGTGCGTTCAGCCCAATCTTTTTGATAAAAATGGCGAAAATCAGCCGTCATATAATCATCCTATTCTGTATTAGTGCTGTAAATGTTCAGAAATAATGCCTTCGCGAACGCCGCTCTCAGAAAAAATCACGCGGTCACTGTCGAGCATTTGTAATAGCGTCACTAATGGCAACATGCCACCGACGATAATATCAGCGCGGTCATATTCCATCCCCGAAATATCTTGGCGACCTTGCCGCGAGCGAGTTAAGAAGTCTAAGAACGTATGAAAAACGGTCTCCGTTTTCAGTCGGTAGCCGTGAATATCTTCAACCTTTAGCTTTTGTTGTCGGCGCCGATTAACACGCGCTAAGGTGCGATTGGCGCCCCCTAATAAAATGATGGGATAATGTAACGCTTCACTCAACCACCAAATATCGGCTAAGCGGTTACGCAAAAACATCTGCGCGCGAAACAAGTTCGCCGATGGTACCACATCATCGAGTTCAAATTGTTCAGATAAGGTCACCGCGCCAAAGGGAACGCTGATCAATTGTTGTTCGCGCCCACCTTTAACTAAAATCAGTTCGCAACTAGCGCCACCCGTATCTAAAATTAAGCAATCGTTAATGACTAAGGAATTCGCCACGCCTAAATAATCGTAGTACGCTTCGTCGTCTCCGGATAACACTTTGAGGTCCAAACCGACTTCATTGTGAACGCGGGCGAGGAATTCTTTTTGATTCTTCGCCATCCGCACTGCCGCGGTAGTAATCCCAATCACATCAGTATTAGGCATCCGTTCATATAATTTTCGGAAGTTCTGTAATGCTTTGATGGTCCGTTCAATGGCGGCTGGCTGTAAAACATGGGCCGTGCCCATGCCTTCTGACAAACGGGTATCTTCTTTGACCCGCTTGATTTCGGTAGCCGTACCATTGGCGTGCAGGCGATTAACCGCCATCCGCGCTGAGTTAGATCCTAAGTCGACAATTGCTAAATTTTTCATCGCCACCACGCTCACTTTTCCTTTAGAGGTTATATACAGTTATTTTAACATTAATACCCCGCCATCGCGGCCGTTAGCTTCCTACGATAAGGAGAATAAAGCAAATATTTGCCGTCGGTCGGGACTAGGGGCGCCGCTGTGGGGCAGACCTGGTGACAAAAAGCGGTCACCAGGGCGCTTTTGAGCCTAGCAAAAAACCACCGCTAGTCTCAAAAGTCGGCCCCAATTATCAGTCGGCCAGCCCACCGACCGATAATTGCGACACCGCGGCGCCCCTAGTCCCGACCGACTAAATAGTTATCATTTCAAAAAACGCCCAGCTATGATTTTTAGCTGGACGTTCTCTGGAAGTAAAATTCAATTTTTCATAGCCAATAACTTGGCTTAACCTACCAAACTAATGATTAACCCGCTGATATCAATGCGTCATAATTAACTTTCAGACGGTAACCACCACAAGTTCCACAAAATCGATGTAAGTTCGGTGGGCTATACCACCAACAACATTGAATACTATTTGCTAACATTGCGATTACCATAATTGGTTAAATCCAATCCGAAACTGTCCACCAAGACAAATGACGCGACCACCAAAAATGTAGTCGCGCCATTAATATTAAAAAATCAGTTTAGTTGGGCGTCAGCGGTAATGGAAGCTGCCGTGCAAGTGGTGTTAATGCCGGCGCTTTTCCGACATTTACAGCACCGACATCTTTGAAGCTTGGCGAACTGTGCCAAGCTT
>NZ_AYGX02000155.1:36776-78102 GCF_000498955.2 Lactiplantibacillus fabifermentans DSM 21115
GTGCGAGACCGCTCTTCAGGCTCGCACCGGTCGCCACGGCGTCTGGAATTACCGCTGACGACCAACGGCAAACTTACGCGCTAACTGCACTTATTTAATTATTCCTAGGCGCGGCTAAAATTTCGGCAGTCGTGGCGAGTTCGGTGAATTGGGGTAATATTTGGGCTTGGACCGCGGCGGATTTAGCGACAGTCGCATCGGTCACGACCGTGGTATCGAAGCCGTTGATTTCGGCGTCGGCCACCGTTTTGGCGACGCCATTATTCGTCGTAAAGCCCGTCATAATTAATTTTTCAACGCCCAGTTCATGTAGCTTAGTCATGAAGGTCGGTTGCGAAAAAGCGCTTGGACTCGTCTTAGCCACATAGTGCACGTGTTTCAATCCCGCAGTCATGAGTAACGACTTGGCGAAGCGCTGATTCACAAACGCCGGGAAGACTTTCGGATGGACCGTCACGATAAAGATGGGCCAATTCCGATGTTCAAAGTTCGCCACTAATTGTTGGTTGTGTTGCACGACCGTCGTGAAGTAGTCGGCATCGGCATGATAGACATGCCGATTCAAAAATTGAGCACCGGCTTGCACATCAATAATGACTAAGGCCGCTTTTTCTAGTTTCATAATTTTCCTAGCCTTTCGTTAATGGCGAGGCCGCTAAAATTTTGCGCACGTCGTCGGTTGATTTAGTATCCATCATTGCGTTCCGTAAATCGGTCGCACCTAGTTCCGGGCGGGCATAAATCTTGAAGAATCGCTTGAGTGATTGGAACCGCGGCACATCATAGCGGGTCGCAAAATCGTCAAATAAATCTAATTGATCATTTAATAAACCTAACAATTCCGATAACGGATGGGTTTGCGGCTGTTTTTCAAAAGCAAACGGACTGGCAAAGACACCGCGGCCAATCATGATGCCATCCAAACCGGGATGTTTTTTGGCCAACGCTACGCCGGCTTGGTAATCCAAAATATCACCGTTGATTTGTAGTAACGTGTCCGGCGCAATCGCATCGCGCATTTTGATTAAGTCGTCAATGACTTCAAAGTGCGCGGGGACTTTGCTCATTTCTTGTTTCGTGCGGAGATGTACCGTCAAAACGGCGACCTGTTGGCGTAACAAGGTCGGAATCCATTCCTTGAATTCATCAACTTTGCTATAACCGAGCCGCGTTTTAGCACTGACCGCTAAGCCCGATGTTTTGGCGGCGGCAATCACATCCACCGCCCACTGGGGGTTGCGAATCAAATCACTGCCACCGTGATTTTTGATGACCGTCCCATCTGGACAACCCATATTAATGTCAACGGCGGCAAAACCCATGTCGCGAACCGCCGCCGCGCCGCTAGCAAAGTCCGCGGCTTCATTGCCCCACAGTTGGACGACCGGTCGTTTCGCTTCCGCCGGTGCCACGTATAGGCGGCCATGCACTGGAAATTTCGTATGCGGATTCGTAATGCCTTTTGCATAGACGAATTCACTGAAAAAAACATCCGGGGCCGCCGCTTTAGCAATGACTTGCCGAAAAATCGTGTTACTAACGGCTTCCATCGGTGCCATGGTAAAAAACGGCCGCTGTTCGGCCCGGGCCGTCGCTGCAATCTGCGACCAAAAAGTTGATTCTGTCACGTCTGTTACGCTCCCTTAACTGTTATAAATGGTATTCATTTTAGCATGATTAGCCAACTTTTTCAGCGGTGATGGTCGCCAATTAAGACGACACTCCTTAGCCTCATCATCAAAAAGAGGTCATAACTAATGACCTAGTTATAACCTCTGCTAATTACTTAAGTGTTATCAATGGTACTATTTTGCTAATTTACTAGTCGGCGCAGCAGCGCCCAACTGTTGCCAAGGGGTCGCGTAGGCGCTCCCCTGCGCCCACTGTTCAACTTGTTGTTGGTCGAGTTGTGTCCAATCAGCAGTGTCCAACTGGGCCCGCAATTGCATGGGGTCTGTCACCGCGACTGGGGTAGCTGCCAACCATGTCAATAAGGCTGGCACCGCCGTTAAATCTTGATTTAGTAAATCATAGGTAGCCATTGTCGTTTTGACCACTAAATTCAACGTATACTGGGTACTAATTGGGGTGATGGCCCCTAAGTCGCCAACCACGGTTTGATAAATGCCGACGGTCACTCCCGTAACGTCCGCCACTGGCACAGTTAATAGCGGTGCCCCAAATTCGTCTGCCAACGCTAATGCCGTTTGCGTGAACGTCACTTTCCCCATTGGATACGCAACAGTGGTTAACTTTTTAGCGAGCAACTGTTTAGGAATCAGTTGATTCGCGTAAACGTGTTTGTCTAATTCGAACGCCATAAAGGTCGGCTGATTCGTTAGATGCGCCGCAATATTGGCCATTGTGACTGATTTTGATACTGACATTTTTGAAAGCCTCCTCCAAATATTAGTAACATAATAATTATATCACGATAAACGGAAGCGCATACAAATCTGATTAGCGTTAGTAGCAATGACACAAATTGCCATTAAGACGTGCATCTGAAACACAAAATAGACGTAAAGCCGGCCTGCACTTTACGTCTATTTTTATACACCAGTCATTTTAGCAATGATAACTGATTCAATTTCCGGAAAACCATCGCGTGGCTTGTTCTTATCTAAGCTAAATCTTCACCATTTGAGGCAATCACTTTTTGATACCAAGCAAAGGAATCCTTGCGACTCCGTTTCAACGTGCCGTTACCCTCATCATCTTGGTCAACGTAGATGAAACCATAGCGTTTGGACATTTCAGAAGTTGATGCACTAATCAGATCAATTGGTCCCCACATCGTATAACCCATCAAATCAACGCCATCTTTGACGGCTTCTTTCATTTGTTGAATATGTTGCCGCAAATAGTCAATCCGATAGTCATCGTGAATCTTGCCATCCGCACTAACTTCATCCAAGGCGCCTAAGCCGTTTTCAACGATAAAGAGTGGCACCCGATAACGATCCCAGAATTCATTCAACGTAATCCGTAAACCAGTCGGGTCAATTTGCCAACCCCAATCACTCGTTTCCAAATAAGGGTTCTTACCGCCAAAGTTCAAGTTACCACTGGCCTTTTCAACATTGTCATCAGCGGCAGTGACGGTCGACATGTAGTAACTAAAGCCCAAGTAGTCAACCTTACCTTCCTGCAATAAGGCTTCATCGCCTGATTCCATTTGTAAGGTCACCCCGTTCTCAGCAAAGAACCGGTTCATATATTCAGGATATTCACCACGAACTTGCACGTCCGTAAAGAATAAATTCAATTGATCTTGTAATTGCGCTGCCCGAACATCGGCGGGATTGGGCGTATTGGCATAAGTTTGCATCCGGGCAAGCATACAACCAATTTTGGCCGCTGGGTCAATTTCATGGCATTGTTTAACCGCAATCGCACTGGCAACAAATTCATGATGCAAAGCTTGGTACCGTAGTTGCGTTTGACCTGGAACATCCAAATCACTGTCTAACGCTCCAGTCCCCATAAAGCCCCAAGTGGAGGCATTAATTTCATTAAAGGTCATCCAATATTTGACAATGCCCTTGTAGCGCTTGAATAGGACTTCCGTATAGCGGGTAAAATCAGCGATAGTCGCCCGACTAGCCCAACCATTATTAGTCAACGTTAAGTTTAATGGCATTTCATAATGTGAAATGGTCACTACCGGTTCGATACCATATTTATGACATTCGGCAAAGACATCATCGTAAAACTTCAAGCCGGCTTCGTTCGGCGTTGTTTCGTCACCTTTAGGAAAAATGCGGGCCCAAGCGATAGATAATCGGAATGCTTTAAAACCCATTTCCGCAAACAGCTTGATATCTTCTTTGTAATGATGGTAAAAGTCGATGCCGCGCCGCTTAGGATATAAGTCATCGGTAGTATCTGCAATCGCCGTTGCCACCGTTTCCTTGGAGATCACGTTCATATTTTCAATATTTTGCCGGTCTTGAGCTTTTTGAACGACCTCAGCCGTTGTCAGACCTTTACCGTCAATATTCCAAGCCCCTTCAATTTGATTGGCAGCCGTCGCGCCACCCCATAAAAAGCCTTTCGGGAAACCAGTTGGAATTGTTTTTGAATACATTAGAATTCGCTCCTTTAATTGATAAACTAGTCAAGTGTCAACAATGGGTCATTAGTTTGGACCGTCTTAGTATTAGCTTTAGTTAACTTGATATCATGATAATTTTTAGAATTGGTGACGACAATTGGTGTCGTTACTGAATAACCAGCATCTTTGATGGTTTGCACATCAAACTTCACTAACGGTTGACCCGCTTTAACCGTGTCGCCTTTTTTGACCAACGTTTCAAAGCCTTTACCGTCAAGTTCAACCGTATCCATCCCAATGTGCATTAATAATTCCGCACCAGCTGCCGTATTTAGACCAACGGCATGACCTGTTGGGAAAACTAATGCCACAGTACCATCAGCCGGTGCCACTAACACCCCATCATGCGGTTCTATGGCAATCCCTTTACCCATCGCACCGGAAGAGAAAACCTCATCTTTAACTTCACTTAATGGTAAAACGACACCACTAACGGGACTGGTTAACTTCGTAGCTTGATTGTAAGTTACGGTTGGTTCAATTTTGGTTGCACCGCCAGTTGCCATTTGCATATCCACACCTGCCGTTACCGGTTCCGCGGCATTAACCGCAACTTTAGCGGGTTTGTCATTGGCATCAACACTCTTACGCCCAAACATCATTTGTAAAGCAAAGCCTAAGACCGTCGCCACGGCCATGGCAATCAACAATCCATATACCGAAGCATCAATCCCATTTTTAGCATTGACGGTACCAGGAATACTGAAGATCCCCATACCACCCATCATCCAAAGTTTAGTACCGGCAAGACCAATGATTCCACCACCGACTGCCGAAGCAATACAGCTTAAAATGAAGGGCCGTTTACGTGGTAACGTTAACCCATAAATGGCGGGTTCCGTGACCCCGAAGATACCAGAAATGAAGGCCGGTAAAGCAATGCCACGGGTCTTAGGATTCTTAGTTTGTAATAAGATGCCTAAAACAACCCCAGTTTGCGCAAATGAAGCGGCTAATGATAAGACTACGATGGGGTCATAACCTTTAGATGCCAAGTTAGCCATGGCCACCGCTACAAAGCCCCAATGAACCCCAAAGATAACGAAGACTTGCCAGAAGGCACCCATGATGACTCCCGCTAAAATCGGACTGACATCATAGAGGGCCACACAGGCTGTTGATAAACCATCGCTAATCCAAGTCGCAATCGGGCCAATGATGATAAACGTTACTGGTACCGCTATCAAAAGTGTGATGAATGGTACTAAGAAAGTTTTAACAACCGTTGGGACAATCTTTTTGGCCCATTTTTGTACTTTTGAAGCAAACCATACCGCTAAAATAATTGGAATCACCGACGACGTATAACTCATCATCACGACTGGAATGCCTAAGAAAGTAGCATGAATCTGTGATTCGAAAAAGCTGCCAGTAAATAATGTCGTGAGCACCGTTTTACTACTGTTCAACGCCACAATGTCTGGGTAGCAGAGCGCCATCCCAATTGCCATCCCCACATATTTGTCGAGATGAAATTTACTAGCTGCCGTCATCCCCAAGACGACCGGCAAGAAGTAGAAGAAGCCATCACCGATCGCATAAAGAATTTTGTAAGTACCAGAATCAGCCGTTAACCAGCCAAACGCTAAGAACATGGCATCGAAACCTTTAATCATACCAGCAGCACATAACGCGCCTAAGATTGGGCTGAAAATACCAGAGATTAAATCAATAAAACGGTCAAAGATGCTCATGTTTTCATCTTCGCCAAAATCATCTGGCACACTACCACCATCGGCAAAACCGCCAACCTTAATCAAGGTATCATAGACGTCGGCAACTTCATTACCGATAACGACTTGGTATTGACCGCCAGATTGCACCACGGTAATAACCCCGTCAGTATCTTTCAATACATCCGTTTTCGCAATACTTTCATCCTTTAATTTGAACCGTAAGCGGGTCGTACAATGAACCACACTATTCACATTATCTTTACCACCGACACCGGCGATGATTTTTTTGCTTAAATCTTCATAAGCCATGTGAGTTTCCTCCTATCAATTAAACCTAGAGTAAACAAAAACCCAAACGTCTTTACTTCAGAAAACGTCACTAGGCGCCTAGTCACGGAAATCTCAAGTAAAGATGTTTGGGTTAATGCCTGCTTACCAGTAACACACCTACTAAATCTTCATTATTCTGTTTGTTGCCGATGAGTCACGCGCCAAATATGCAAGACAAGATAAACCTTGTCATCTGGCGTTAATTGCCAATCGGTCTTATTTTGTAAAAAGGTATCAATTCGCTCGACGGTTGCGTATGCATGCGAGTACTTCACTTGCATCAGTTGGAGTAGCGAATTATCTAAGTCAGCCCCCGTGGTGCAAGTATGGCTCGTCTTTTGAACCATTAAGGCTCGCAAATGGGCGACAAATCGATTGTAATTGAATGATTCTGGATCTAGGGTCATATGATACTGGTATTGCACAATATCAATAATGCCCCCGATAAACTTGGTGATTTTGATGGTTTCTTGGAGCTTAGAACCATCGGACGCTGCGTTCACAAAGTGATAAGTCATAAAGACACTCTCACTTTTAGGTAATGTGATGCCAGCTTCTTGATTGATTAAGTCCACGGCTTGACTAGCAGCCTTAAACTCTTTACTAAAGAGCTTCTTAACTTCCCAGCGTACCGTTCCATTGTCCACATCGATACCGTCTTTCGCGCGTTTTAAGGCAAAATCAATGTGATCGGCTAATACAAAATATTGATAATCGCTAAAACTAATCCCTAACAATGGTTCCACTAAATGGATAACTTTGGTTGTCATTAATAAGGCTTGGGGCCGAATGTCTTTGAAACTGTCCACATCCATGTTGCCTTTCAGCGTGGCAATAAAGCGCCGGTCAATTTTTGATTCGTCAACCAAATCACCCGGCTTTTTGCCAAACCCAATGCCCTTGCCAATCACAACCCATTCAATACTTGCATCATCTTCTACCAGGGCAGCATTATTATTAAAATTCTTGAGAAATTTCATATGGTGCCTCCTGGAAGTCAAATAAAAAAGAGTCTACCCCAAGCCTATACCAATCCCCTTAGAAGGAAAAGGTCATCCTAGTATTGTAGACTCATGCCTGATCGAATCAGTAACACGTTTTTATTTATGTTGTTATACTAGCAATTTGTGAAAACGTTGTCAACAGGGGATTGTTAATTTTAATAACTGTTTCTATAAAACATATACCAATTTCAAAAAACACCTATACAGGTTTCTCAATACCATTTCATTAATAAAACGGCATTGCGCGTCAATCTGCTTACTAGTTAATTTCCACCCAATTCCGAGGTATAATTCATTTAATGGGGGGATATAGCATGCGTAAACGTTGGTGGTTATTAGGATTACTCGTAGTTATTTTGGGGCTAGGCTGGTTAGGTTATGATCACATTTATTTGGAATCCGATAATCATGCCACACAAATGATTGATACTCAACTGAACACTGCCGTAAAGAGCAGTCATCACACTGATTTATTGAAATTGGCTAAAGACACCAAAACTGAACAATTCATTCGAAAAATCCCGAAGAATGCCCAATTTTCTGAAACTTCGGGGTTTCAGGGCGGTTCTAAACACGATGGCCTCTACGTGACGGCCATTGACCATCACACCATTGATTTAGACGTTGAACAGACTGGCCGAACGACTTGGCGCGTGACTAAAATTAGCGTGCGGTCATAGCTTCGGTTACTTGGTAACTCAAGCTAATGACTATTTTCCCGGCCGTTAAAGTAATATTTTTGATTAATTTATTCATACCAGCGCCTTCATCACAAGTAACCTCACCGAAAGTTATCACGAATGAATCGCTGACCAGACCAAAGATGGACGAAAAAGTTGCGTGACCAACTTTTTCGTCCATTTTTGGCATATTATTTTCCGACTGGGGCTGCGGCTCCTAACATTTGATACGGGTTCGCATATGGGGTGCCTTTTGCCCACTGTTCAACTTGGTGCCAATCCAGTTTCGCCCAGTCAGTCGTAGTCAACTGCGTTTGTAACTGTAGCGGATCCGTTACCGCCAATTTATTGGCCGTCGACCACGCCCATAATGCCGGTATGACCGTTAAATCTTGATTCAACAAATCGTAAGTCTCCGCGGCCGTCGTGATGACCAGATTCAGGGTTAATTGCGTTTTGAACTGCAACGGCGCCCCCCAATCACGAATTTTTGACTGGTAAATACCGACTTGCACAGCGGTAACTTCAGCCAACGGGAGCGTTAAAAAGTCGTGACCTTGTTCATCTGCGAATATTAAGTCGGTATCCGTCAACGTTAACTTGCCAAGCGCATACGGCGTTGACGTTAAACGTTTCCCCAGCCACGCTTTGGGGGCCGGTTTACTTGGATACGTTTGACCGTTGATGACGACCTTCATAAAGCTCGCTTGGTCACTAATATGTTGTGCAATGGCGCGCATAGTTACAGTTTTAAAACTTGCCATTAACTCACCTCCCCTAAGTCATTATAACGATAACCGTTATTGATTTTTTTGTGTCGGTGCGGCCGCCCCAATCATTTGATTTGGAATTTCATAGGCCGTCCCTTGCGCCAGCTTTTCAATGTCTGCCCACTTGACGTTAGCCCAGTCCGTCGTAGACATAATGGCTTGTAACTTCATTGGGTCTTCAATCGTAATTGCTTGTTCTTGTAACCAAGCGACTAAGACTGGTAAAACGTTCAAATCAGTATTCAATAAATCATAAGTATCATGTTCAGTCGTGATGACCAGATTAAGCGTCAATTGATTTTCAAAGGGCACGACCATGCCCCAACTCCGCACCATCGTCTGATAAATTCCCAGCTGCACCTTTTTAATGGCACTCGTCGCCAAGGTCAAAAATGGATGCGCGGCTTCATCGGCCATGACAATTTGGCCGGCATTTAATGCCAGACTGCCCATCGCATACGGTGTGTACGTCATCACTTTATCAAGCACATTTTCATGTTCAGGCTTAGCAGCCGGATAGCGGGTACCGCCAAGGTCGATGGCCATATAAGTTGGATGCGTCGTGATATTGCCCGCAATATTTTCAAAAGTGACACTAATTTGATTGGTTTCCATGATAAAATCCCCTTGTATTATATTTAATTATTGCATTGGTGCGGTGGCGGATAACATGCCGTATGGTGCGGCATAGCGCGTATCAGCGGCCCAGTCTTCAACAGCTTGTAACGTTACTTTTGACCAGTCCACATCAACACGTTGCTGGAGTTTGAGCGGATCGCTCAAACTGATATTATTTGCTTTGACCCACGCTAAGATTGCCGGCACTAACTGTAAATCAGTGTTCAACAAATCGTAAGTCGCAGTCGGTGTCGTTAGCACCACATTGACGGTTAATTGCGCTTCAAATGGCAACATGCCTTTAATGCCAGCTAACGAATGGTAAATCCCTACTTCAACCTGTGTGACCTCCGCTACCGGAACTTCGGCAAAAACCGCTTGCTTTTCATCCGCAAAAGTCATTGACGTTCCAATTGTTAACGTCCCACTGACAAATGACGAATACATCAACACTTTTCCTAACGCATTCGCTTGGGGTTGCGCCTTCGGATAGCGGGTACCCTTTAGTTCAATCGCCATAAAAGTTGGATGCGTCGTCAGATTTGCCGCAATATTTTTCATCGTAATCGTTTTTTGTTCCGTCATAATACTGTCCCCCCCAAAAAAACTTCTGACTATAACTGCTTGATTAACTGATAAACGGCCCCAATCATCCCGGCATTATTCCGCAAGGCCGCTGGCACGATTTTCGGTAACGTTAAGTCACAAATACTGCCATGATTGGCCTGCAATTGAGTAATTGTCGCGTTCAAGTCATACATGAACGTATCGTTGGCACTGATGCCACCACCAATTACGACTAAGGCCGGATCAAACGCCACAATTAAGTTAATAATGCCCTTGGCTAAACTGTAATAGTAGCTCCGCAAGACTTGATGAGCGAGCGTTTCACCAGCATTCGCACGGTTAAAAATCACGCGGGCATCACTGACGGGTTCATCACTAAATTGGTTATAGCGGCGAATCAAGCCAATCACAGTGGCGCCACGATAATTCAAGGACCCCATTTCAACATCAATATCATCATCGTCAACGACCATCCAGCCAAATTCACCAGAACGGGCATGGGCGCCGCGATAAATTTCGTTATTAATCACTAACGCGCCCCCGACACCGGTGCCTAAAACTAGGCTCACATAATCGGTCACATTTTGGGCCGCACCCAGCCACTGTTCGGCCACGGCAGCTGCATTGGCGTCATTTTCAATCACGACGGGTAAACCAGTTAATTCGTGAAGTTCATCCCGCAAATTAATACCGTAAAATGGGCGCACCGCCCCCGCAGTCGTTAAAAAGCCATCCGCTTGTACGACCCCGGGCATGCTAACGCCAATCCCTGCAACCGGCCCCGCTGTTTGTAAATCGGCGACCATGGCTTTTAAATCCGCCATAATTGCATCTTTAGTTTGGGCTGTGGGCCGGGTTGTTTTGCGACTAATTTCACCACTATCATCGACGAGGCCGCATTTAATCGAAGTCCCCCCAATATCAATCCCAATATAATTTGTCATTTCTCATCACTTCTCATCTAAAAGTATTTTTATATTATGACCGTTATAATGATCAGCACTACCCTGAACAAAAAACCAGCGCAATCGCAATCAAACATTACGACCGGCTGGTTAAACGAATCCTATTCAGCAGTTACGCCGCCTTCTTCGACAGCAGCTTGTTGTTCTTTTGCTAAGGCTTCTTTTTCTTGTTTGTATAAGATATTGTCTTGCTTACGTGCGAATGGCATGTAAACGAAGAACGAACTAAAGATCATGAAGGCTTGCCAAAGCGCCGTCCGCCAGTCACCAACTAATAAACCTGAAATAATTGGCGGCGTGGTCCAAGGCACCATTGGTCCACGGAAGTATGGGATCAACCCAAACTTAATGGCTAAATAAGTGGCACCCATCGAAATAGCTGGCATTAAAATGAATGGTGCGGCTAAGATGGGGTTCATAACGATTGGTGTCCCGAACAAAACGGGTTCGTTAATGTTGAAAATCCCAGTCCCAATGCCTAAACGACCGATTGATTTCATTTGTTGTGACTTAGCAAAGAAAGTCATGAAGACAACTAACCCAAAGGTCATCCCAGAACCAGTCACTGTCCCAAATTGGTCCAGTAATGATTGGGTGACAATATGACCACCAGTTGCGGCGGAAGCAACATGCCCAGCCGCCGTAATTTTAGCGTTGGCGAGTGAGTTGGCTTGCAATAATGGTCCCATGATACCGCCAATAATAACGGCACCGTGAACCCCAAAGAACCAGAATAATGGAATCAGTAAGGCGATGATTAACATCCCACCGAACGTATCCGTTAACCCTTGTAGTGGCGTTTGAACAACTTTGTAGATAAATTCAACTAAGGTCGTGTGACCGAAAACATCGAACAAACCATAAACGACTAACCAACCCACGGTAATCGCCGTGGCTGGAATCAAGGCCGTAAATGAACCGGAAACGGCTGCTGGAACTTGTTCTGGTAACTTAATCCGAATATCGCGTTTTAAGAACCATGAGTAAATCCAACCAGTGACTAACCCGATTAAAATCGCGGCAATCATCCCTTGGCCCCCGAGCCAAGTCCGGTCAATCATTGAAACTTGCGTTACTTTAGCTGCTGAAACCAACACCTTGCCATCAATCGTAATTGGCGTGGTTGGACGTTGAATAATAAAGAAGCTAACAAGTGCAGTTAACCCAGCAGGCAATGGATCGAAACCATCATCTTTAACCCAAGTATAGGCAATCCCAACGACGGCGAAAATTGACATCACACCAAATGACGCGTTATAAATTTGTAGACAAATTGCGGACAACCCAGTCTTCGTCATCCAAGCAGCCCATGAAGCGACTGGCAAGGAAGCTAAGATTAGGAAGACAGAACCAATCATAATGAATGGTAATGTGAACAACATCCCGTTTTTTAACGCGGTAATTGCTTTGGTGTTGACGAATTTCATGATTGGCGGTAATACTTTGTTATTCATGAAGTTCCCCATTTTGAACACCCCTTAAACTAGAATAATTTATCAAATCTCTTAGAGTAAGCACATCGTAATTCATTGGCCAATGATTATTGTTTGTGCATCCGCTTACATATTTGACTATAACCTATGCTAAGGGTTTTGGGAACCGCTTTCAGTTCTAAAAAAACAAGTGCTAGATAAATAATTTGTCACAATTATGTGACTTGTTACATTGACCGACAAACGCCGGTATTACTGGAGTTTCTGGACCGCGTGCATTATTTCTTCTAAAATCAATACGACCGGAACTTGGGTCGTTAAGTCAACATCGCCATTTAACACTTCATGCACGTTGTACGCCAAGTTCACGTCCGCTAAACTCGCTAACGGTGATAGGCCATTATTCGTTAAGCCGACCACTTTGGCCCCGAGTTCGCGATAAATCTGCGCTTGTTTAATGACTTGTTCACGTTCCCCCGAAACGGAGACATCCACTAACACAATTTTTGCTTGGCCGGCCAACATTTTCGGCTGTGGTTGGAATGGGTCGGTAATCGTCAACGTATAAAAGCCTAAGTTAGCCAATAACCGCGCGCCGTAACGCGCAAAGCTCCCACTAGTGCCAATGCCGAAAAACAAAATCAAGTCGGCTTTCATCATTAATTGTGCGGCCTCATCAATGGATGCTTGAAATGATGGATCTTTAAACCGCGTCAAAAATTCATTCACGGAATCAACGACGTTACGCATTTGCGGTTCAGCCACCGCGGGCGCTAAACGTTGTTTCAAAGCATATTTCAATTCTGAAAAGCCATCCAAACCAACTTTGTTACAAAAACGCAAGACGGTCGTCGTCGATACATGACACGCTTCGGCTAACTCACGAATCGTCATTTTCGTAATCGCCTTTTTATGACTAATAATATAATCATAAACCGTTAACTCCAGCTGATTTAATTGTTGAATTTGTTCATAGCTAAACATCACGGTTCCCCCTCGTTTATAAAAGCTCTAACCGTTCCAATCATACCATGACTTATCCCTACGAATGGTATCGTTTACATTACAAAATAATTTATTTTACGCTTATCCCCCACTAGCAGCTAACGCTTATGAACATTACCAACCATATCCACTGCAAAACCTGATTAATCACAATCAGCACACTTGCTTAATTGCGCAATTGAAACACAAATAAACTCCGCCACAATTTTGTAGCGGAGCCATTTTATCAAAATATCAATTTAGTTGGACGTCATGCGTTAACGGCAATTTCCCGCTATAACGTTAGTAGTAACTGACGCCAGTCCATCATTTTCCAACGCCAATTTAGCTGTCGGCCGACCGTCATGGAAGCCGCCATGCGGGTGGCGTTAACGGGATGGTTTGTATCCCGTTTACACCACGGACGTCTTTTGAGACTCGCTTCTTAGGCTCAAAAGCGAGGTCCAAGACCGCTTCTCAGGCTTGGACCGGTCCCCATGGCGGCTGGAATTACGGTCAGCCGACAGCGGTAAATCAGCGTAACGACTTATTTTTCAAAATAGTTAATCCCAATGGCAGCTTGCATTTCATGCCAAGTTTGGTCAGCGACCACGTTAGCTTTGGCCGTCCCGTCTTGTAAGATTTGCATCACTTGGGCTGGATCAGCTTCATAAATCGCGCGCCGTTCCCGGATTGGACGTAAGACGCCATCCAAAACTTCCATTAAGTAACGTTTGATTTTGACGTCACCTAAACCACCATGTTGATATTGGGCTTTTAAGTCCGCAATCTTAGCGGTATCTTCACCGAAGATGTCTAAGTAAGTAAAGACGGTGTTGCCTTCGACCTTACCTGGGTCTTCAACGTGAATATGGTCAGGGTCGGTATACATCGACATAACTTTCTTTTGGACCGTATCGGCATCGTCAGCTAAATAAATGGCGTTCCCTAATGACTTACTCATCTTAGCGTTACCATCTAAACCAGGAATCCGGCCTAACCCTTTTGGTGGGAAATAGCCTTCTGGTTCAACTAACACGTCTTGTTGATAAGTCTTGTTGAAACTCCGCACAATTTCACGCGTTTGTTCCAACATTGGTTCTTGGTCATCACCAACGGGCACCGTCGTCGCTTTGAACGCAGTAATATCAGCGGCTTGGCTAACGGGATAAACGAAGAAGCCAGCGGGCACACTTTCGCCAAACGCTTTTTGTTTGATTTCAGTCTTAACAGTTGGGTTCCGGTTCAAACGAGAAACGGTCACCAAATTTAAGAATTGGTTCATCATATCCGTTAAAGCTGGGATTTGTGATTGCACTAAAATCGTTGACTTTTCTGGATCAATCCCTACAGCTAAATAGTCCATCGCAACTTGTAATAAGCTCTTACGAATCTTTTCAGGGTCATGAGCGTTATCCGTTAAAGCTTGGTTATCCGCAATCATAATATATGACTCATAATCGCCGGAGTTTTGTAACGCCACCCGGTTCCGTAATGAACCCACGTAATGGCCAATATGCAATTGACCGGTTGGCCGGTCACCTGTTAAAATCACTTTTTTCGTCATGTTTTGACATCCTTTCAAGAAACCTTGTTATTGTTTTTTAGTAGCTGGCTTCCGGCTCAAAATATTTTCATTTTAACCTAGGAACCATGCAGTATTCGATAACTGACTTTTCCACTTTTCTGAATTAGCTGTGCGCAACTTGGATTTGTTTTAGAAAAGTTATCCACTGTGGAAAACTTTTCTGAAATTTTGTTATGAACAAGTGGATAACCTTATCAACGATTTTCATCCACAAATCCACAGTTGGTGCTGTGCATTAGCCCGGCATGCTTAGCAATGATACAGCCACTCCATTTTTTAACAAAGAACCAATTTAGTTGGGCGTCAGCAATAATGGAAGCCGCCGTGCAAGTGCCGTTAGTTCGGCGTGAATTTGGCCGAGCTTACGGCACCGACATCTTTGAAGATTGGCGGACTTTGCCGAGCTTCAAAGTGAGGTTCGAGACCGCTTTTTGGCTCGAACCGTTCGCCACGGCAGCTGGAATTATCGCTGACGGCCAACGGCAACCACAAAAAAAGCGTCCTAATCAACTAATCGAATAGTTAATTAGGACGCATTACCGTGGTACCACCTAAATTGCCGCAACGCGTGCGGCCACTCATTGTCCGATAAGGGCAGGTCCCCGGTTTGCACCGAATCTCCAAAAAGCCAATTCATTTGTCCGTCTTAGCTTGCAGCAATCGCTAAGTCTCTGTTGGGTGGACGCCTTACTGTTCTTTTCTTCAATGATTATTTAGCTCTAGTGTAAGGGTTAACGCGCCCGGTGTCAAAACAAATTCAATTCGCCGACGCGTTGCACCGCTTCGACTAACCGGTCTTTAGAAACTAACAATCCGATGCGCACATAGCCTTCACCATGCGGGCCGAAACCATTACATGGCGCCACTGCAACACTGGCCTTATCCAATAACAAATCCGCAAACTGCTCACTCGTATACCCCGCCGGAACTTTCATTAAGGCGTAAAAGGCCCCACCCGGCTTGTAAGCCGGCCAATTAATCTTAGCCGCCGCTGCTAATAAGGCATCACGCCGAGCTTCATAGCGAGCACTAATTTCATGGGCCGCCGCTTGATCACTTTGCAACGCTGCCATCCCGGCACGTTGAATCGCTGGAAAGACACTGACGAATAAGTGGTCTTGAATCAAATTGATGGCTTCAATCATGTCCGCATTGCCGGCCGCAAACCCTAAGCGCCAGCCCGCCATATTATAGGTTTTAGAAAACGAATAAAATTCCACGCCCACGTCTTTGGCACCAGCACTTTGTAAGAAGCTGACTGGCCGTTTACCATCAAAACCAATCGCCCCATAGGCAAAATCACTGACGATTCCGATTTGATGTTGCCGCGCATACGCCACCGTTTCATCGTAAAATTCTGGCGTTGCCACCGCCCCCGTCGGATTATTTGGATAATTTAAATACATCAACTTCGCTGCTTGGGCGACAGCGGGGTCAATTTTAGCATAGTCCGGTAAGAAGTCATTGGCTTCTAACAATGGATAAGTCGCTAACTTGACTTGCGCTAACGCTACGCCCGAAAAGTAATCCGGATAACCCGGGTCCGGCATTAAAATGGTGTCGCCCGGATTCATTAAAGCAAACGGTAATTCCACAAGCCCAATTTTAGACCCGCCGAGCACGGCAATCTCTTTTTCCGGGTCCAATTTGACCCCATATTCCCGTTCATAAAAGTCCGCACAAGCTTGTTTGAATGCGGGTTGCCCACGGAATTGGGCATATTTATGCGTCGCCGGGTCTTGCGCGGCTTGCGCTAACGCCTGCACGATAAAATCAGGGGTTGGTTGGTCGGGATTGCCTTGACCAACATTAATCACATCGGCGCCACTGGCAATCTTGGCATTGACACGTTGAACTAAACTCGCAAAAAACTGTTTCGGTAAATGTTGTAAAATTTCAGATTCTGGAAATTCCATGAAGCCACCACTTTCTATTAATACAGTTCCGGTTGACGGTCGGCAAAAACTGGCATGCTGCCACGGACTGCTGCAACTTGGTCAAAATCTAAGGTCGCCGTTGTTATTTCAGCGTGGTCGGAACCGTGCGCTAAAATCGTCCCCAGCGGATCAATGACGAGCGACTGCCCACCAAAGGCATTGTCCGGATCACTTCCCACCCGGTTGACCGCCACCACAAAGGCTTGATTTTCAATGGCGCGCGCCTGTAACAAGATTTTCCATTGTGGCAGGCGCACAGTCGGCCACTCAGCACTGACAAAAATGACTTGTGGGCCTTGTGCCGCTTGTTTGCGCAGCCATTCTGGGAAGCGAATATCATAACAAATGACCCCCATGGCTGGCACCGCATCAAGCGTGAACCGATTTTCAGTCCGACCCGCCGTAATATAGCGGTCTTCCGCCATCAACCCGAACCGATGCACTTTGTCATAACGACTCAATAACTGACCAGCTCGGTCGAAAACGAGCATCTCATTATAGAAGTCATCTTCGCGAGCCACCGCGACAGAACCGCCAACAATATTCACATGAAATTGCTGTGCTAACTGGCTGAGCACTTTAATCGTCCGCGCCCCATTATCATCCGCTAACACGTTGAGCCGCGTGAGCGCATAGCCCGTGTTCCACATTTCTGGTAACACAATGACATCGACGGCTTGTTGGGCCGCTTGGGTAATCGCGGTCGTCACTTGGCGATAGTTTTCATCGGGATTACCGTACTGAATATTCAGTTGAATTAATGCAACACGCATACTTAGCCTACTTTCAATTAGAATTATTAAAATCATCTTAGAATAATATAACAACAGTTGCAAGTAAGTGTTCAAAAAAGCAAAGCTCGTCGTCGCTGAACTAAACCAAGGACCCCATTAATCAGGTCCCGCTAACTATCAACGAAGCAACAATTAACCGAATTTGTCACTATTCGGCTGATGTAATGGCACACTTTGCATCATATTTTAGTTACCACTTTGACTTGTAACCAGGTTACCAATTAGTACGAATTTTCTCGATTACACAAAAACAGTGCCACAATTTCTCATTGCATAATCAATTCAGTTGCGAGTCAGTAGCAATGGAAGTTGCCGTGCCAGTGGCGTTAGTTCGGCTGTTTTTTGGCCGGACTTACGGCACCGACATCTTTGAAGATTGGTGGGTCTAGCCGAGCTTCAAAGTGAGGTTCGAGACCGCTTTTTGGCTCGAACCGGTCGCCACGGCTACTGGAATTGCTACTGACTCACAACGGCAATTCCAGACCCACAAGTGCTTAGGAAAGCTCAATTAGTGGCACGTTACAAATTATCCAGGCGCATTGATTGACACCACTGCAAAATCCGCCTAAAATTGTTCAAGCTATTTAGACGATTGAATACGGAGGGTGTTAAATTTTGGCGACATCAAAAGAAGAACAACAACAAGAACAAACCCGCGTGGACGCCGTAATCGAGCAAATTAAAGCTCGGTCCAAACAGACCGATGACTTGCTGGACAAAGCCCACCGCGAAACCGACGTCATTCAGAAAAACTACGGTGATAACAACTCGGTCAACACGTTTGAAGTCGATGACCGTATTGAAACTAACGCCGAATTGCAACAACAAAAACAAATGGTGGAACGAGCCGTTGAATCGGAAGCCATTTTGAAGCGCCAAGTCGGGGTTCTAAAAGACTTGCGTAACTCACCTTACTTTGGTCGCATCGATATTCAAGACCCCGATGAACCCGATGCGGAACGCCTATACATCGGGACTGCTTCCTTTGTCGACGATGAACAAAACTTCTTAGTTTACGACTGGCGCGCCCCGATTTCATCCGTTTATTACAACGGGACGTTAGGCGATGTGAACTATCAAACACCCGCTGGTGAACAGACGACGGAACTCCTGAAAAAGCGCCAATTTCAAATTGAACACGGCGAAATTAAAAACATGTTCGATACGAACGAAACAGTCGGCGATGAAATTTTGCAATCCGTCTTAGGTGAACAAAACGACGCCTACATGCAAAACATCGTCGCGACCATTCAAAAAGAACAAAATGATATTATTCGTGATACTTACAGCGATTTGCTCGTTGTTCAAGGGGTCGCGGGTTCTGGGAAAACCTCGGCTATCCTACAACGAATTGCCTTTTTGCTATACCATTCACGGGCATCCTTAGAAGCTGATCAGATGGTCTTGTTCTCACCGAACCGGTTGTTCAGTCACTATATTTCGGAAGTATTGCCGAGTCTCGGTGAACGCAATATGCGGCAAGTGACGCTGGCGGAATTTTTGAGCGCCCGCTTCCAAGGCCTAACTGTCGAAAGTTTATTCGAACGCTACGAAAGTGACCGCCACGACCCGCAAACGACCCCCGCCATTCGTGATTTCCAAGAAGGCGCCGACTTTATGCAACAAGTTGACCACTACTGTCACGACTTACCGGCGGAAGATTTACGCTTCACTAACATTGTCTTCAATGGTGAAACGTTCTTCTCCCGCGATGAGATTACTGCGATTGCGATGGCGTTACCCGCGGCAATGCAACCGGCCGACCGCTTTTTATCAATTAAAAACACGTTGATTAAACGCTTGAAACGCCGTATTGACCACGAAGCGCAAGCCGATTGGGTCAACGACATTATTGACCAATTAAATGATGAAGCTTATCACGACTTGCTCGGTGACAAACGCCGCGGCGACTTCCAATCATTGGATGATGAAGTCTTTTATATTGGTAAACAAATCGTTACGAAACGCTTGCGGCAAGTTTACGATGCGATTTACAACGGTTATTTCTTAGATACTTATGAACAATATAATGACTTTTTGGGCCAAGTCGACCGGCCAGATACCATTGAACCCGCAGCTTGGCGCGGCCGGATGCGTGCTTTCCGGACCGGCATCGAATACCACAACGTTGCCTTAATCGACTGCGCACCACTATTGTTACTACGCGATATTTTGACCGGTAGTGGCGAAAACCGCCGGATGCAATATATCTTCGTCGATGAAATGCAAGATTATTCGTTAGCCCAATTGCTGTACATTAAGCACGCCTTTCCATTAGCCAAGTTCACCTTGCTTGGTGACAGTGAACAAGCCTTGTTCAAGGGCATCGAGTTACCTAAACAACTGTTAGAACGGTTGCGGGACGCCTTCAATGTACGGCGGGCTAATCTGATTACCTTGAATAAGAGTTATCGTTCAACGATGCAAATCACGAATTTTGCCAAAGCGTTATTGCCAGATGGCGACCAGATTCAAGCCTTCACCCGTGAAGGCGCGTTACCTAAAGTGATGATGCGCTACGACGATGAGCAAGCGCTACAAGGCTTATTGACCGAAGTTAATCATCAATTAACGAACACGAAAACCGTCGCGGTCTTAACTAAAGACTTGGCAACTAGCAAACACGTTTATCAATATTTGAAACACCACACGGTCGCCACGTTGATGGCCGACAGTGACCGCACGATGCCCCAAGGCGTTATCGTGATGCCAATTTATTTGGCTAAGGGTCTCGAGTTCGACGCCGTCATTGCCTATGACGTTTCCGCCACGGCATACCCCGATGAACAATCAGTCGGCTTACTCTACACGATTGCCTCACGCGCGATGCACCACTTAACGTTATTAAGTATTGGTGACGTTTCGCCATTGATTTTGAAACTTGATCCGACGTTATTTTCGATTGAACATCAAGTTCGCGTTTAACTGAACAGCTAAAAATAATCCGGGATGGTTTGATGTTCAAACCGTCCCGGATTTGTTATAGTTGCGCTGATTAATGTCGCAATTGGCAATTCAAGAGGTGCGCGGATGACTGGCGAAACACGTGAATTTTATAATGATGAACTGGCCGCCGATGGTATTTATACTGCGGTAACTAAATGGGAAACCACCCAAGTTCGCAAATTAACCGACCTGGTCGTCAAACACCATTACTGGCGTGATCAAGCTGGTCAACTATGGCTGAATTTCGATGACATGATGGAAAATCCACGGGCGGACTTTATTGCTTATCGTAAGCGTAAAGGTTACTTAACACCTGAACAGCTCCAACATTACCGCCAAGCCCGGCACCTTACCAAAGCCGCCCTAGCTGACCAACTCGATATTAAGGCGCAAGCCATCACCCAGTTAGAAACCAATTTGCGCGTTCAGACTGACGAACAGGAAGTGGAATTGCGACGAATTTTAGGATGCTGATTCCTTTTTAAGCGTTATGTTTCAGCCGTTTATCGCACAACTGAGAATATTATTTTAATACTACCAAAAATAGGATTTCCGCCCAAAAAGTACGGAAGTCCTATTTTTCTCATATCGCATGGTATGTCTACTCTCAGCTGAACTGATATCACCACTATTTTGGTGACTCTTGCTTAAGGTTAACTATACCAGCAAAATTTCAATCATCATTTATGAACAGCCACAAATATGGTCGTCACACCACACTATCCAAAAATCAATTTAGTTGGGCGGCAGTGGTAATGGAAGTCATCGTGAAAGTGGCGTTAGTTCGGCATGCATTTGGCCGAGCTTACGCCACCGACATCTTTGAAGATTGGTGTTTTTTGCCAAGCTTCAAAGTGAGGTGTGAGACCGCTTCTCAGGCTCACACCGGTCGCCACGGTGGCTGGAATTACCGCTGCCGCTCAACGCTTCTACTAACCAGCTCATAAATTATGTGTTATTTTTCAAAACATCATACTATGTGTTGCCACCTACTCAGTCGCGGTGGCGGGTTCACGACGAATGGCGTCTTTTAAGACAAAGGGCGCAATCATCGTGACTAAAATAATGACTAAGATAATATCTGAATAATAATCGTTTGATAGCAATTTAGCTGAAAAACCAATCTGAGCCGTAATCAAGGCCATTTCACCCCGGGAAATCATCCCCGCGCCCACTAAATAGTTACTATGACCACTAAAACCATTCAACTTGGCGCCCAAACCACAACCGAGTAACTTGGTCACTACGCCTAGAACAGTCATTACGATAATAAACGGCAACGATTGCCAGACGCCCTTAAACGTCATGTTCAAACCCACGCTGACAAAAAATAACGGAATAAAGGTCGTATAGCCGACCGGTTCGATAGTGATATCAACTTGATGTTGATAGTCGGTTTGCGCGATGGCGACACCAGCAAAAAACGCGCCAATCGCCCCGCTTAACCCAACTAAATCCGCCAACCAAGCCATCGCTAAACAAATAATAATGGCGACAATGGTTGGCGCCGCCGCCATTAATAGATGGTCGCTCAAGCGCATCAAGTACGGCGCACCCCACTTGATCAAGGCGAACGCCCCGATGAAAAAGGCGACTTGTTCCAATAATACAACGCCTAAATTCGTTTGGCTGACGCCACTGCCGCTACCCATCATTGAAATCATAATACTGAGTAGCACCACGCCAATAATATCGTCCGCGACCGCGGCACCTAAAATCGTGGCGCCTTCTTTGGTATCCAGAGCTTTGAACTCTTTTAACACTTCCACCGAAATTGACACCGAGGTGGCGGAGAAAATCACGCCGATAAATAGCGATTCAAACCATGAAAATTGAAATAATCGACTAGCGATGCCCATAATCACGACCGGGAAAATCACCCCAATCACGGCAACGACAATCGCTGGTTTTAAATATTTTTTTAACAAGGCTAGATTGCTCTCTAAACCACCGATAAACATCAACACGACGACACCAATATCCGAAAATGTTTGAACTAATGTCGTTAAATGCACGACGTTTAAGATGGCGGGGCCTAATATGACCCCCACTAAAATTTCACCAATGACCGCGGGAATCCCCGCCCGGTGTGCAAAATGTCCGGCTAAGGTCGTGGCGAAGACTAACAAACATAAAATGCCTAAAAAATCCATACCGCCCACCTATCTAAAAATTAAATACCCCTCTATCATACACCTTAATTTTCATCCATTTTGTACGTCCGGGCTAACCACGTGCGCTTAATTCCATACCAACTGAGCCCAATCAACAAGCCGGTGAGCGCCGGGGCGACCCAATCCATGCCCAGTGCCGCCCATGGTAAATATTTCGTATCCCAGGCGAGGAGTGCTTGGACCCAACTTTGTTGCGCAATCAACGCGGGTGCTGACCGCAGCGCATCCAACAAGGCGGGAATCAAGGTCAGCCCAGTCGTCCAACGATAAACAGCGGCATCGCGATGGAATAGTGGCGAGGCAATCGATAAAATAATGAGCGTAATTGCTAAGGGGTATAAGAACATTAGCATTGGTGTCGACCAAGCAATAATTTGGTCTAAGCCGATGTTGGCAATTAAAAATGACGCGCCACAGGCCAAGCGATTCCAAGCTAAATAACTGATTTTAGGAAACTTGGCATGTAAAGCTTCGGCAAATGACGACGCTAAGCCTACCGCCGTCGTTAAGCAAGTCAAAGTCGCCATCATGGCTAAGATAATCTCGCCGGGAACCCCTAAAAAGGCGTTGGCAATTTGTGAAAAAGCAATCCCGCCATCTGCGGAGAGTTTGAATTGGGTTAACGACGTCGCACCTAACCAGATCAGGCCAAGATAAATTAACGCTTCTAGCGAAATACTCAACAAACTCGATTTAGCAGCCGTTTTCGCAATCGCGGCGGGGTGGCGTTGACCAAGGCCGCGAATCGCCGTAACAACCGCAATCCCAAACAATAACGCTGCGAGCGCATCCATCGTGTTGTAGCCTTGTAAGAAACCATTGAGAAACGCGCTATGCTGATAAGCACTCGTCGTCGCCGCTGTTTTGGCCGCTCCCAGTGGCCGGGTAAAGGCAATCCCAAAAATCAATGCTAATAAAATCAAAAAGATGGGATTCAACAATTTGCCAATCGTATCAACAATCGCGGTTGGTTTCCGGGATGCCCAATAAGTGATGCTAAAGAAAATCAGCGAATAAATTAATAAGTAAAGCGGCGCCTGACTCGCGCTTACGTGACTTGCAATCCCGATTTGAAACGGGGTCGTGGCCGTCCGGGGCGTGGCGAACAGCGGTCCTAAAGTGGCACATGTCAGCACCATAAACGCCGTGGCATAGCGGCGGCCAATTGGTCGGGCCAACTCATAAATGCCGTTGCTGTGCGTTACACTGATGGCAATAATGCCCAACAGTGGTAACAACGTCCCCGTCAATAAGAACCCGAGTCCCGCTGTCAGCCATTGATGGCCGGCTAATTGTCCTAAATGAATTGGGAAAATTAAATTGCCGGCGCCAAAAAACATGCCAAATAGCATCGAGCCAATAATTAAGTAGTGTTTAAATGTTAAATTACGATTTTGCATCATCCAAGTGACCTCCTTAAAACTAAACCAACATCCGACTTAGTTTCCGTGGCACTCGGACGAGGCCGCCATGACTAGATAACATTGACCAACGCCCCTTTCCTGAGATAAAAAAAGCGTCCTTAGAAACTCGTTTGAGTTTCCAAGGACGCTTACGCGTGGTACCACCTTTGGCTTGTGATGGACTTGCGCCACATCAGCTTAATACGTACAGCATTGGCGCCGGTCCTAGGCAATGCTCAAAAACTACCTGGTGCTCCGACCACTCTGCGATACGTTGGTACAATAATGGGTACCAAACCAGCCAACACTCGTTACCTCGCATTAGCAGTTCCCAGGTTACTTTCACAAACTGCGCGCTGCCATTTTGCACCACCCAATGGCTCGCTTGAAACGGTTCGTTCGCTACTTTCCTGATCATCACGTTTTATCTCATTCATTTTTAATGATTGCAATCATAAACTCATTTTCAGCAAAAGTCAAGCTTATTTCAACGCGTATTTTTCAATCGCCGCCGCTAAGCCACCTTCATCATTAGTGCCGGTCACATAGTTGGCATGCGCCTTAGCTTCATCGCTCCCATTGCCCATGGCTACCGCGGTGCCGACAAAATCAAACATTGGTAAATCATTTTTTTCGTCGCCACAAGCCATCACTTCACTGGCATCTAATTTCAAAATCTTGGCTAAGTCTTTGAGCGCTTGGCCCTTATTAACAACCGGATTCATCAATTCCAAGAAGTATTCACCAGCACGAATGACGTATAAATGGTCGCCAAATGTTTTTTCAACTAAGGGTTCCACGGCATCCAATTGTTTGGGGTCACCAACGAACAACCCTTTCGTAATTTGAAAGTCTGCCGGCAATTCTTCGGGATCACGAATCAACAGGCCCGCTTTATTTTCCCAACCTTGCACGACCGTCACCCAGTTCACATCGCGGTCCGCCGTATAAATATTGCTATCTTCATCCAACACGTTGAATGGCACATGATGTTCTTGACCAAACGCCGTCATTTTACGGTAATCCGCGTTATCAACTAAGTGCTTGGAAACCACCCAACCCGCAACCGATTCAATTACCGCGCCATTATACGTGATGACGTATTGGTCATCGCCATCAATATGGAGCGCTTTCAAATAAGGGGCCACGCCGGCTAATGGGCGCCCAGTACAGAGGACCACTTTGATACCTTGAGCGACGGCTTTTTCGACCGCGGTAATCGTGCTCGCCAGTAATTTTCCCTCAGAGTTTAATAAAGTGTCATCAATATCTAGTGCAATTAAACGAATTGTCATAGTATTATTCCTTTCCCTCACGAATACGGTTACAATTAAATGAAGTGCAACCGTTCGTCTTTTAGCTTTACTAACAATATAGCATGTCACCCGCACTTAAAGGGTGATTTTTGAAAGCGGATTAGCACATTTTTAACAATAATAAATTTATCAATAATATTAGAAGGCTTATTAACCATGAAAATTTTACACGAAACGGTCCAAACGATCCCCCGGCTGCCGTTTAAATACTTTGAACACGATCCCTTGACGACAATCGACGTTGCGCCCCACTGGCATCAAGGTTTGGAGCTCAACTACTTAGCCGCGGGTAAAAATTTAAAATTCGTCACGGACGGCCATACCAGCCAATATCACCCGGGCGACTTATGGTCGGTTGACCGACGCGTCGTGCACAGCGCCACCGGTGACGACCAAGCGGACTGGGATGAGTTCGGCATTATTATCGACGACGAGTTTTTGCAAAAGCAAGTGCCGACGAGTATCAACTGGCAACTCACGTTAAACGGCCCGATTGCGGCGGCCAAGGAACCCCGCGCCTACGCGGCTATTCGCGACCATTTAATTGCAATTCACGACTTATTGGATGCCGGTACCACCGAGATTTCCCGGCTCGCCATTTTGAGTCACTTTTACGGCATTTTAGCCGCATTAGGCGCGCATTTCATGTTGCCGAGTGAAAATCCCGAAGTTAATCCTAATTTGAACTTAATTGATACGGTCATGAACGCCATCAATGAACGCTATGCCGAACCAATCAACGGCAATACGTTAGCCGCGCAATATCACGTGTCCTTAACGACCTTGAACCAACAGTTCAACACGAACGTGCAAATGTCCGTTAACCGTTACTTGCGCTTAATTCGGTTGATGAATGCGCGCCGCTTATTGCTTGAAACCGACCGCAAGATTGACTATATCGCCACGAGTTGTGGGTTTGCCAATAGCAAGACTTTCAACCGCAACTTTAAGGCGTGGAAAGGGCAAACGCCGACTGAATATCGGCATGCCTTTACTAAATATCATCGAATTGATACTAGTTGCCTCTAAAAATGTCCCTTAAGGTTGGCAACATCATGCTAAGCTACTAGCAAATAGCCGATAAGGGAGTTTTTTGAATATGATTAAATTAATTGCAACTGATATGGATGGGACCTTTTTACGCAACGATATGACTTACGACGCCGCCAAATTCCAAGCGTTACACGCTAAAATGCAGGCCCAACAACGCCAGTTTGTCGTAGCCAGTGGGAATCAATACTTTCAACTAACGTCATTTTTCCCCGCCTATCCAGACTTGATTTACGTCGCGGAAAACGGTGCGTTGATTCGCGATGCCCAGCAAGTTTACGCTTGCCACGCTTTCGACCCCGACGTTGTTCAAACGATTTTAGCGAAGATCAATGCCATTCCGGATTTAAAACTACTCGTGTGTGGCGCGGAAAGTGCCTACGCGTTAACGACTTTAGACCCACAACACGTCACCCACATGCGTCGTTACTACCATCATTTAGCGGTCGTTGATGACTTTGCAAGCGTCGACGACCAAATCTTAAAATTCGCGATCAGTTGTCCACCGGAAAAGACGACCGCCATCGTTGACCAACTGCGGACCGATTTAGCGGGCTTGGCAGAACCAACTAGTAGCGGTCACGGCGATATTGATGTCATTCAACTCGGCCGCAACAAAGCGACCGGCTTGGCGGAACTCGGAAACATTTTAGGGATTGAGTTAAGTGGAATGGCCGCCTTTGGTGACGGTGGAAATGACTTGGAGATGTTGCGCGAAGTGGGGTTAGGCGTGGCAATGGCCAATGCCCAACCGGATGTGTTAGCCGTCGCCAATGACCAAACGATTACCAATCAAAAACAAGGCGTTTTAACTTACCTCGACCGCTTATTGGAGGACTAGCCGATGGCACAACCACGACCACTAACGACGCTTAGTATTTTAAGCTTATCCACGGTCAGTGCGATTTCGACCGTCATTACCGGGGTGATTCCGGCGTTAAAGACCGCCTTTCCAACCGTGGCAACCACCTGGATTGAACTGGTAGTGACCATCGCTAACTTTAGTGCCCTGGCCACCTTATTGGCAAATCCTCGCCTGACTGCTCGTTTCGGGATTCGCAAAGTCGTCATCAGTGGCTTACTATTAAGCGCCATCGCGGGTTGTGGGCCGTTGTTGGACCTCTCATTTGCCTGGTTAATGGTGAGCCGCTTACTCTTAGGTCTCGGGATTGGTTTATTTTCCCCGCACGCCATTAGTTTAATTGCCCACACGTATCACGGTGAGCAGCGGGCCCGCTTGCTCGGTTATCAAACGGGGTTATCGGCATTGGGCAACGCGGTCTTACTCAGTTTAGCCGGCATCCTCATCGGTAGTAGTTGGCACCACGTCTTTTGGTTGTACGCCGTGCTGGCCGTCATTGCTGGGCTCGTCTGGTGGACAGTTCCAGAACCGGCCGTGCCAACAACGACGGTGAGCGCCCATGCCCAGTTGCCCCGTTATCAGTGGGGCTTAATCGGTTTGACGTTTGTGACGTACTTGCTCATTTACGGGGTGCAATTAAAATTACCGAGCCTCTTTACGGAACGACAGCTCGGTTCCAGCCAAGTGTTAAATTTGACGCTGGCCGCCATGAATATCGGTGGCTTTGTCGCCGGAATGACGTTTGGCCAGTTGCATCGGCATTTACACCGGTTCACGTTGACGTTGGGCTACGCCGGCGCGGCGCTATCCGGCGGCATCCTCTTGGTGACCAAAAGTGCGCCGTTAGCCATTGCAGCCGCCATTTTCTTCAATTTTATTTACTCATATACCGGACCATACTTAGTATTTACGAGTAATCAAGGCTTGGCGAGCGCTCAAATCAACACTTTGAGCAGCTACTTAACGGTGGCGACCATTATTAGTGCCTTCGCCGCCCCGCTCGTCTGGAACGCGCTCGGACAAATTGGTCCGGCGACTTTGACGAACAACGTCTTAGCTTGGACGACCGGCTGTTTAACGTTAATCGCCATTATCACTTTATTCATGAAAGGAAAACCTGCTGATGTCCACTAATCCAGAATTACATGACGGTCGCCTGTATTTACCCAATGATGCGGCCTTAGAAAAACAACAATTTCAATATCTCGACCAGTTATACGATTTCAACCAAACGCGCCCCAGTGAATTAACGAAGCGTCAAATCTTATTGACACAGATGTTCGCTGAAATCGGGTCGAACTGTTACATCGAACCGCCCTTGCATTCGAACTGGGGCGGCCATCATGTACACTTTGGCGCGGGCGTTTACGCGAATTTCAACTTAACTTTAGTCGATGATACGCACATCTATGTCGGCGACCACACGATGTTCGGTCCAAACGTCACTTTAGCCACGGCCGGGCATCCGCTATTACCGGAACTCCGCGAACAAGGCTATCAATATAATGCCCCGATTCACATCGGCAAAAATTGCTGGTTCGGGGCCGGTGTAATTGTCGTGCCCGGTATTACGATTGGCGACAACGTGGTCATTGGCGCCGGGAGCGTCGTCACGAAAGACTTGCCGGACAACGTCATTGCCGTGGGCGATCCCGCTAAAGTTTTACGGTCAATCAATGACCATGACCGGCAATATTACTTTAAAGACCGGCAGATTGACCCTGAGTTACTCAAAAGAGTGTGACAAAAGGCGGTTAGTTTGCGAGCATTAACGTGGCATCGACAATTATGCCCGGGCTTTGGGCATGGTTACCGATGCCGGGTTAAGCGGAACAAACTGCCTTTTGTCACACGTTTCGGAAAAAATAGTAAGATACTGAATGGGCACCTGCTGAAATTCTAACTTCATCAGGTGTCCATTTTTGAATCAATCTTAGTATATTTTGTCCCAATTACCAATTTAACTGGCACCGGCAATTCATTTTATCTAAACCCAGTGGTGATACCAGTACCAAGCACCGTAACTCAACGCGATGGGCATCGCAAACACCATTAACAGGCCACGCCAGAACCAAAAGACGGCCAGGTTCATCAGATCATCTTGCAATGCCAATTTTCCGGCGAGCCGCGAACCAGTGAGATAGGCATTATGGGACCGCTGTTGAGCATCATAAGAGTGGACGACCAGTCGATTTTTGCGCCAATGGGGATACCAGGACATGACGAATGGATAAACGGCGAGATAGCTGATGATTAGCCAGCTATTCACGCCAGTTAGATGAACGATCAGCTTCCCATCTGGTTCGGCCGTGATGAAATAAAACGTGATAATAAACACCGGCAAAGCCGCCAAATAATCTTTAATCAATTGCCAAAATTGTCGCATCCCGCTCACCTACCCGCATTTTTTGCTTTATTATCCATTCACAGACAGTAAAACAGCAAACCCACAAATTTGAAAGCTTATTTGAAGAACTAACGTAAGACTCGTTGATTTAACGTCGCGATAAGTGTGTATTTTGGCAAACGAAAAAGCTCACCACAACAATATATGGTGAGCCACCCTAGTATACTGACACTATTTGTCAGTTTTGAATTTTCCACTTCATCGATGTTTTTTATATACATCATTTCGTTTTGCAGCCTTAACGACAACAACTTCAAGAACACGGTCATTAATTTGGGTAACAAGTCGATAATTGCCAATTCGATAACGCCAAAAGGTCCCTAAGTCACCTTCAAGCACTTTTCCCCAAATTCTTGGATTACTGGCACCTTCAATATGACTATCTAACCACTTTACTATTCTTTTTTGAACTTGAATATCTAGTTTTTCAAAGTCTTTTTCAGCTTTTTTACTAAAATCCCAAGTATATACTGCCATTACATACCTAAACGCCGTTTGATTTCTGACCGACTAACCGTCTCACCATGGCTTTCACGAAGATTTACAAGCGCATCATGATAATCTTGCTCATCTTCCAATCGTTCTAAAATCGTTTGGCGCATAAAAGTTGGTACAGTGACACCATTAAATTCAGCTAGCTTTTTGATTGCTTCATACTGATCATCTTTAAAACGCAGTGCAGTTACAGTCATAGTTAAAGCCTCCTTTTCGCAATTATAGCACGGAAGGCGATTGTTTAATGCCTAAAATGTCTGAAAATTTCAATTCGAAAATAAATGGGAGTCGGCGATCATACATCACCAAACTTTGGCTAATCTTCAACGTAGACTTGACTCAGTCACCGCAGCAGCTGAAATTATTGCTAATACAAATACTGCAAATCACTAGCGGGCGTTGGATAAGCCAATACTAACTTCTGCAACGCCGGTAACGTAATCTTTTGTTGAATCAATAGCGTTAAATAGTTAATCATTTCATCAGCAATATCACTCAAGACACTGGCGCCAACGACTAAACCGGTGGCCTTTTCAACCATGACTTTGGCTAATGCTTGCGGCGCCTGAACCCGATAATAACTGAACCATGCCGTCATATCCAAATCATTAATCGTATACCGGTCCGGCTGTTGTGCCGCCAACTCAGCGCTTAACCCAACTTGGGCTAATTTCGGGGCCGCGTACACTTGGGTCGGCACTACCGGATAACTGATTGCCGCACTCGAATCAGTCAACTCATCGACTAAGTAGCGGGCTTCATAACCCGCAACTGGCGTGAGCTTCGGGACGGGGGTATCACTGACGTCACCAATCGCATAAATATGCGGATTAGCCGTTTGCAAGTGGCCATTGACTTGTACGCCATGACGATTGAACGTCACCCCGACGTTTTCCAAGCCTAAGTGATCGGCGTTAGGGAGTCGGCCAGCAGCACTAATGACCAAATCCGTCGTTAGGTCAAAGTCAGGCGCTTGCAAATGTAAGCCGTCCGCTGCTTTGGTGATGGCGGTCAAGTCGACGCCTAAGTCAAAGACGACCCCTTGCGCCGTCAAATTGGCCATCAACGCCTGAACCATTTTGGCATCAAACGCCTTGAGCGGCCGGTCATTATGATGAATCAAGTGGACTTCAGCGCCTGCCGCTCGGACAATGGTTGCCAGTTCAAAGCCTGCGTAGCCACCACCAACGAAAGTGACCCGTTTAGGCATGGTATCCAAATCTAAAAAGTCGGTACTCGTTTGGAAATATTCATGACCTTTGATGGGTAAAATGGCCGGGCGTTGACCCGTGGCAATCACATAATCAGTTGCGGTCACGACTTCGCCATCAACCGTCAGCTGACCATCCGCTTGAAAATAAGCTTCACCATGCAACGTGTCGATACCAGCACCCGTTAAGCCATGTAAGGTGCCATCGTTGATACCGTCCGTATAACCGCGTTTAGTCGCCATCAAGGCTGGCCAATCAACAGTTGGGACCCCGGTTAACCCGTGGCCTTGTAAATGCGCACTAGCTTGTTTAGCTTCGACGGCACTCAACAAGATCTTCTTAGGATCACAGCCGCGGTTCGGACAAGTTCCGCCCCACAAATCTGCTTCAATAATCACGACTGCTTTGCCTTTAGCGACCAAGCCATACGCCATGGCCGTTCCGGCAGGGCCCCCACCAATTACTGCGACATCATATTGTTTAACCATGCAATCGTCCCCTTTCAACTAAACTTCTTCGTGTTCACTCAAATAACCCATAATCTTTTGGCGGTCCAAGTAGCCTTGCACCTCATCATCTTCCGTTACGGCCACATAATCATGCGTGGTCAACGCTTCAAACGCCGTCCGGAGTGTCGCTTGCGTATCGAGCGTTTGAATCTTACCCGCGGCCACACTAGGTTGATCGGCCAGATAACCTTGGACTAAGCCAACGCGGCCAATATAAACGTCATACACATTTTTAGCCCGACTTGCCCCAAAGAAATCGCGGACAAAATCATTCACGGGATGCTGGGCAATCGCACTCGGGATGTCGACTTGCAGCAATTCACCGTGGCGCATAATGCCGATGCGGTGGCCTAACTTCAACGCTTCACTCATATCATGGGTCACAAAGACGATGGTATTGTGATAACGCTCGTGTAACGACAACACTAAATCTTGTAACTGTTGGCGTGACAACGGGTCGAGCGCACTAAAGGGTTCATCCATCAAAACGGTGGCCGGCTTGGAAGCTAACGCCCGTAAAATGCCAATCCGTTGTTGTTCCCCACCGGATAATTCACTAGGCATCCGGTCGCGATACACGGCTGGATCTAAGCCGACTTCCGTTAATAAATCATCAATCGTTTGCGCGATTTCTTTTTTTGGCGTGCCTTTCATTTCCGGAATGACGGCAATATTTTGGGCCACCGTCATCGTCGGAAACAACGCGATTTGTTGGAGCACATAGCCCATGTCCCAGCGCAATTCGCGCACCGGCACGGTCGTCGTATCTTGGCCGTTCACTAAAATCTTGCCCTGGGTAAGCGGTTCGAGCCGGTTAATCATTTTCAAAGAAGTGGTTTTACCACTCCCGGAGGTGCCCACTAAGACAAACAACTCGCCTTGTTGAATCGTTAAGTTCAAGTCAGGAATCACCGTCTGACCATTAAAATCTTTTTGCACATGTTGAAACTCAATTGCGCTAGTCATCTAGTTTCCCTCCTTTAACAAACCGTGTTTGACTAAATAATTATGGGCAACCGTGGCCGCCGACTTATTTTGCACATTAACTTCGTAGTTCATTTCTTGCATATCAGTTTCTGAGATATGCCCCGCCAACTTGTTTAAAGCTTGGACAACTTTAGGATGCTTGTTGGCAAAACTCTGCTTCATCAATGGCGCGCCTTGATACGTTGGGAAGAAATGCTTATCATCCTTCAAAATCGCTAAGTTATATTGCCGTAACTCACTGTCCGTCGAGTAAGCATCCACCAAGTTGATCCGACCTTTACTGATAGCTTCATAGCGCAAGGCTGGTTCCATCGACTTAGCGGTCACATCTAACCCATAGGCCTTCTTCAACCCTTTTAACCCGTCGTTACGGTCAATAAATTCTAGCGTCATCCCCGGTTTCAAAATAGATTCGACCCCGTTCAAATCACTGATATTTTCTAAATGATGAGCTTTTTTAAACTTCTTCGTCACCGCCAACGCGTACGTATTGTTATATTTCATCGGTTGTAACAAGTCCATCTGATCTTGTTTCGCGAGGCGTTGTTTGGCCAGGCGGTACGTTTCAGCGGCCGTCATACTTTTCGGATTATTCCCTTTAACTAACGTTTCCAACACCGACCCCGTAAATTCTGGATAGATGTCGATTTGGTCATGTTGTAACGCACTAAATAGGAACGTCGTTTTACCGAAATTCGGTTTCAACGTGACTTTCACATGGGAATCATTAGCTTCAATCAAATCTTTATACATATTGATGAGGATTTCAGGTTCGGACCCTAATTTCCCGGCAATCGTAATCGTTTCCGTCCGGTTAGCGTAAACACTGTACGCGCCCCCGCCACCAAGTAAGACGATAATGGCCGCAAACACGGTCAACGCTTGTTTCGGCTTGGCCGTTTGGAACCAACGCACGAGCGCACTCAATAAGATGGCGAGTAACGCTGACGAAATTGCCCCAATCAATAATAGTGACGTATCATTACGGTCAATCCCAAGCATGATAAACGTCCCCAGACCCCCGGCCCCAATCAAAGCAGCCAACGTGGCCGTCCCAATAATGAGCACTAACGCAGTCCGAATCCCAGAAATAATTTGCGGCATCGCAATCGGTAATTCGACTTTGAATAGCTTGCGTAACCGCGACATCCCAAAGGCATCGGCAGCTTCTTCAATGGAGGCGTCGATTTCTGAGATTCCGAGATACGTATTTTGAAAAATCGGCAATAACGCGTAAATGACTAACGCGATGACGGCCGGGACCGTCCCAATCCCGACCAGCGGAATCAATAACCCCAAAAGTGCCAGCGACGGGATAGTTTGCAAGACACTCGTCAATTGCAATAATCCTTCCGCCCACTTTGGTCGCCGGACGGCCCAAATGGCTAACGGAATCGCAATCATCATCGCGATAACTAAAGCGGCAATGGAGATGCCTAAGTGTTGCCACAGTGCGGTTAATAAATCCCCGCGCCGCTCCATAAATGTCTGTATTAAAGTGTTCATTACAGCCTGCTATGCAAAACATGGATAAATGCAGAAAAACGTTCCGTTCTTCCACATTCAGAAAGATTGCATATTTCCTTTCTTTGTTTTGGCTTGCTCCCGTCATAACATTGGTGTTCTGACGATACCAGACTTGGTAAGGCACATTGACCAACTAGGTGAGTTTAAGGGCCTAGCCAGCCCCGTTGTTTCGTTATTTAGCGAGTGCTAATAAATTGGCTACGGCATTACCGTCGCGGTTCAACTTAGCACCACATTGATAACATTCATATTGATCGTGTCTAGTACCATGAAGTGCATTACCACGCAAAGTTATTTTTTCCAGTCCTTGTTTGACGTAACCACACTGCGAACAACGTTGCGTGGAAGGATAGGACTGTTCAGCCAACACCAATTTTTTACCATACCAATCGCATTTATAAGTTAACAGTCGCCGAAAATAACCAAACATTGAGCGATGCAACCCTTTTGAGGCCACATGCGTCATTTGCATTTTCTTAACCGCTAAATCTTCAATTACGATCGTATCAAAATTGATAACCAATTTAGTGGTGAACTTTTGCATTAGGTCATGCTGGATATTGGTAGCTTTCCGATAAGCTTGTTGCAACTTGGCTCTCATTACTCGATAACTTATCGTACTTGTTGCTTTTTTTCCATTCACGACACGTTTATGTGCAAGTTTACGTTGATAATACTTAATTTGTTCGTATAATCTTTTTAGTCGCTTGGGAATAACTCTGACAACGCCTTCAGTATAATTAAAATGGCCAACGTTAACGTCGACTGCGGTAATTTGCTTAGTCTTGCATTTGCGTTCAACGGTAATCTCAAAGTTCAAGCAAGCCCAGAACACGCCATTTTCACAGTAGATACTCACGGTCTTGAGAGTACCCGCTAAGTCAACATGCTTATTGAAACGAATATCATACCAATTGGCGACACCATGTGGCTTGTCAAGTCTCAATTTTCCCTTTACCAATTTAGCACGATCAGTTTTAAAGCCCTGTCGTGGTGCACGTTTAGACTTGAATCTAGGTTTACCCCAATCAGGTAACTCCTCATTAAAAAAGTCATCCCATGCAACTCCTAAATCGGTAATTGCCAACTGCAATGTGCGTGATGATAGCCCATATTGCCATTCTGACTTATTAGCAACTAACTCATCGCGAACACGCAATTTATTCGGTCTACGGTTATCTATTTTATTCACACAATAAGCATCATACATGTTATTCCAAGTTTCTAAAGCCTGATTCCAACAGTAACGTCGATAATCACATAGAGCGAGCAATGCTTGCCTCATGTGACTATTGGGATAAAGTTTAACTTTTTGTGTCCGAATCATTTTTTCTCACCACTCGATATATTGGATTGTAATGAATACGACTGATTCATTACGCTTCTAATATACTCCACTAGTTCGAACAAATGTTCTCGTTTACAAAAATAATATAAACTTTACCAATAACATACAAAAAACGAACTCCGACAACTTTCACGATACTAGATGAATTAGCCATAACTTATCTCCTTGTTATTTTTCTAAAGTTATGACTATTTTCCTACATTTTAAGGAACAATTACTCTCTCTCCGAATCTTTCCTTAATGATTTCAAGCGTAGCATAACCAATTAAAAAACCGCAGTAAAACGCTCTCGATTTTCACAAGAAATGTAACTACAAAAGTTCTATGTAACTAGCGTACCGTATTTGCTAAAACCTGTTAATATTAAAAAGAAAGTCTTATGGCTGAAATACTTTAAAAAACTAGGTGTTCACATGCTCGATAATACTGACAAACAAATTTTAAAACAGCTTAACCGCGATGCCCGCATCAAGATGACGACCCTCGCCAAGCAAGTTCATTTGACCGCCCCAGCAGTCACTGCGCGTGTCGACCGGCTCCAAGCAACGGGCGTCATTCAACGCTATACGATTGAAACCAATCTGGAAAAGCTTGGTTACGACCGGCAAGTGTTCATTCAGGCTGCCGTCCGTGCTGAAAAATATCCCGCTTACTTACGTTTCATTAAACACTACCGTAACAACCTGCGCCATCATTACCGCACGGCTGGTGAGATGAACTATTTAATTGAAGCAGCCTTTACTAGTCGGGCCACCCTAAACCCATTTTTGACTGCTTTAAACGCAGTGGCGGCCTACCAAGTCATCGATGTCTTAGCTGAGTTAGACTGACGGTTTATTCACTAAGAAAACGTTTCCTTTTTGATTGACACTAGGGTTAAATGTTCGTATGCTTAACTTTGAAACTGGGCCATTTAATGGGGGGATTGACCATGCCAAAAATATTTCAAGTGGAACGTATTTTTAAGAATACTGATTTAACACCGGCGGAAAAAAAGCTTTTGACTGACATTTTAGAAGATCCAAACGCCGTCCAACAAAACGGGATTCGGACCTTAGCTAAGCGCCACTTCACCTCGCCGTCCGCGATTGAACGCTTGGCCAAACGACTCGGATTTAGCGGCTACAGTGAGATGATTTATCACGCCAAAAAGCAAGATACTGAAACTAGTGTGATCAATGAAACGACGTTATCGCATTTAAGTAACGTCAATCACACGATTTTGCGTTCGCGCTTGCAAAAATATTTAGCACCGGAAACGTGCATTTACTTATATGGGGAAGGTTTCAACACGTTTATTTCCGGCTACTTTTATCGCAAATTACTCGTTAACCACTACGACGCCACTCAATTAAACGGGCTCGACATCCCCTTCGTCTATACCGGCGAACGCCCCTTGACCTTAATCGTCTTGTCGCGTTCCGGTGAAAACTTCGCCTGCTTACAAAAAATCGACCAAGCTAAACAAGCCAACGGCCACGTGATTTCATTTACCGCTAACATCAGCAGCACCGTAGCGAAACGGTCCGACTTACCGATTGAAATCCGCGACGGCCGCCCCGACGATAGCGCTAACGTTGAATACACTACCTTTTATGGCGATACCTTAAATGCCTTTGAACAATTAATCGTTTTAGCCAACCGTGTTCAGAGTGAAGCTTAGCGTATCTTGCGGGTTGTAATGACCATGATTGCTGACCATCGACTAAGACAATTAAACAGACTAAACATAGAAAAATGGGTACCTGATAAGATTGAAATCATCAGGTACCATTCATTTTTTACTGTTTTTGTGGCCAAAACGTGCGCCAAATGATGCCGCACTCGACCAGTTGATATCCCAACACGCGAACCCGTTAGCTGGCTAGCAAACGCCATTTGCAGGCTCTTGTTCGTTTATTTCAAGTCCGGGTACGGCGCTAAAAGTGTCGTTTTCTCGCTGCCCAACTACTAATGTCTATTATTGTGTCGTGATTGTTGATAGCGTGCAAAACTAATCACGCCAATCAAAATCACTAGTACCGTAAGGCCAAACCACTTGAGCCAATTAGCTTTAACCTCATTCGTCTGTGGCAATGTTTTCGAGTGGACAGCTTGCTTAGTAAATGGTCCGTGAAGCACGCGACTAAGCGATTGGTTCGTGGCACTTGTCCGATGATTGCCACTATTGGGGTGACTACTCGTGACGGCGTTCATGGCAAGTGTATCTGTTAATGCCCCACTATTCACTGAACTTGCATTTGAACTACTGGCAGATCCATTAGGGTCCGTAGTTGAACTATTCGAGGATTCACTGGAATTTGAACTCTCGCTCGAACTGTTTGAAGATTCACTGGAACTTGAACTTTCACTCGAGTTGTTCGAAGATTCACTGGAATTTGAACTTTCACTCGAACTGTTTGATGATTCACTGGAGTCTGAACTTTCACTTGAACTGTTCGAAGATTCACTGGAATTTGAACTTTCGCTCGAACTGTTCGAAGATTCACTGGAACTTGAACTTTCACTTGAGCTGTTTGAAGATTCACTGGAGTCTGAACTTTCACTTGAACTGTTCGAAGATTCACTAGAACTTGAACTTTCACTTGAACTGTTAGAAGATTCACCGGAACTTGAACTTTCACTTGAACTGTTCGAAGATTCACTAGAACTTGAACTTTCACTCGAACTGCTTGAAGATTCACTAGAACCGGAACTCTCACTTGAACTGCTTGAAGATTCACTAGAACTGGAACTCTCACTTGAACTACTTGAAGATTCACTAGAATTAGAACTCTCACTCGAACTTGTCGAAGATTCACTGGAACTTTCGCCCGGGTTACCACCGCTCGTATCGTTGAGTGAAATCCACGTCGTCGCTTGCGCCTTGCCAAGCTTGAATATCACTTGATAGATATTGTCTTGCGCGGTGTCAGTTGGCAAATCGGCTAACGAAGCATAAGTTTTGGTGCCATCAGCTGATTGAATAGTGACTGTTAACTCGCCATCGGCATACAACTTTTGAAAATCATCCGGGGCTGTACTACTTTTCCGGCTGAGGTGACAATCAGTTGCAAATAACTTAACGGATCATCTTTAATCGTTTCACCGACCGGATAAGTCATCTTTGGTTTGGCAACGATGGCTGCGTGAGCCGAATTGCTATAACCACTCCCGTATTGCATCACATTGGCCCCGTCCACGTTTTGATTCGTGAGCAAAATACCATTGGGGGCTAAAATCCGACCCGTTATTTTAGTCGTATTGTTGATTTTAGTGGCCGTTGGGAAATTCCAAATAATTTGGCCACCATTCGCTGTAAAGCCGCCGCTCAACGTGACGGTATCGCTTTTACTGACATCGTTATAAATCAACACATCATTGTCATCAAAGCCCGTCGTTTGCAAATTAGGTAAGTGACTCGCATCGATATTCACAATGTAATAATGCTTGCCGTCAGCCACCCCGGCGTCTAACGTACCCGCTTGACCAATCATCGTTTTATTAAAATTACCGTAGGCTCCCGCCACATCAAACGCCGTCTGACCGGCAATCATCCCATTATAATAATCGGCAATGGCCTGCATCGCTTGTTGAATCGCAATGGGACTTAACGTTTCCGCCTGAGTCTGCTGACCAGTTTCCAGCCCGTCAATCGCCCCATTACCAGTCGGCCGCGGATTTTGATAATCCATGGCTTGATTTTCCAAAAGCTGGTCGGTCAATAAATTCACTTGGTCAAAAATCAGATGGTTATTCTCAATCGCAACGCCACCATTAATAATTGACCCCCAAGTTGAATCGGTCCCATTTTGAATCGTGGCCCGCCCATTGGTGGAAGTGAGGCCGCCACTAAAGGTCGCCACGCTCCCAGTAAATTCCGTGTTTAATAAATTAATCCCCGTCAAGGCCATCAGGCGATAGGTCTGTAACCAGGCTTGCGTCATCGCTACCGTGGCGGCTGGCCCGTGCTGTTGACTGTAAGTTGCTAAGTAATCCGCTGTATTAAGCTTAATTGCGGTGTCGATAAATTGTGACTGATCGGCAACAGTCATCGTTGTCGTATTGGCACTACTAATTGCGGTCGCGTGTCCTGGCACTGGTTGGTTAATCACAATGCCGAAAAAGCAAGCCATAAAAATCAGCATAAGCCACCGAAAAACGTTCTTCATCTTACCGGTCCTCCTAAAATAATCGATTCAAAAAAACACCCGTGCTCCCATCAGACGCCAATTATACGTGTCTGCTGAAATTACGAATGTTTTTTAGGATTTATTTCGATTAAATTAGCCTAATTTATCACAATGTTTATTGATACTCTTTACGGTAAGCCATTGGTGACATTCCAATTTTGCGTTTAAACCGTTTTGAAAAATCATTTAAATCATAGAAGTTCAATTTTTTAGCAATATCTTTAATGGCATCATCAGTTTTTACTAGCAATCGTTGCGCTTCTTGCATCCGTTGAACCGTAATAAAATCACTGATTGACATCTTCATTTCATGACTAAAATCGCGCTGGGCTTTGGCCGGATTGCAATACTGACTGGCATGTTGTAACACATCTTTGACGGTGAGTTTCTCATACAAATGCGCGTTAATATAATAAATGATATCCAGAGTAGACTCTAATCGGTTGCTAAACGATAACCCATCAACGGTCATCAACTGACCAAAGTCATGCACAATTGTCCGCACCCATAGCTGGTAATCGACCATCGTAGCCGCTCTTAATTGGGCATGATAGCGTTGTTGTAGCGCCATAAACGGATAGATTTCAACGTGATTTTGAATTCCTTCATGTGCCAAATCATCCACAAAACTGTGTAACTGCGCAATCATTTGCTCTTGAGTCAACGTTTTTAATAAGTGACGGTTATGTTGAATATTACTATCAATAAAGGTGATTCCCGCATCAAACTCAGCATGGCGATAATACTGAATAAAGTCACGCTGAATGTAACCTAGTAAAATCAGGGCCTTCTTGTTAGGTGCCTGATGGGCATAGTTATTTAGTTGACCTAAATAACGCGTATAAAGCAGCTTATTCATCATGTTAATTTGCCTCCGCTAGTTTCATCTGTGATGGGTGCACGAATGCCAATGAAATTAACTGGGGTTATTTTATCAGAATAATTATGCTAGTTCGACTTTTTAGCTCAACCAATGCCGACCCAACTGATTCGTCAACTGTATGTCAATCTAAATCAGCCATAGCTTGTATTATAACAGGATATAAACTCATCGTAGCAGTTTTTATCCTATTAAAACTATCGGATATTAACCAACTCAAAAATCAAGCCGGCTGATGATTTAGTATACCGAGTGGTCAACAATTAACATCCTACTGAACGGTTATGCGTCCGGCTGCGAATCACAATAAATACTATCCGTTTAATACTCGGTGCACCGAAATCATCCAGTTTTTCCAAATCTCGGTTTGCTCGTATTCATTTTCCCGCATAAAAGTAGTTCGCCAAATATCACGAGTCAACTTTCGACCAAAATCCGTATGCAAAGCATTGTCTGGTATCATAACTTGCATAAATTGACTTACAACCGCCAATGCTTGAAACAGACTGATTTTTTTTGCTTTTTTGGTAGATTGTAAAATTAATCCGAACGCTGTTCGGACAAAAAAGATCAGCT
>NZ_AYGX02000018.1 GCF_000498955.2 Lactiplantibacillus fabifermentans DSM 21115
GAAGCTGATCTTTTTTGTCCGAACAGCGTTCGGATTAATTTTACAATCTACCAAAGGACAATTACCAGGAGAACTTTTCGGACACACCGCCGATTGTTTTTTTGAAATTATCTGGGCAACCCAAAAATGTCACGATTCATGTGACCGGGATGGATACGACCACGTCGGAGAATGTCGCATCTAATGATACTTCCTATACGACCTATAAGTATGCCCCGTATATTTTTGTGAACTGGACGGGGATAACTGGCGACTCGCTCCCATTCACGTGGGGGAGTGCTTACACCTTTACGGTCAAAGATACGGACGGCACCACGATCACGAATAGTCAAAATGATGACTGGACTAACTCCGATGGGACGAAAGCCACGGTCAATCAGTTGTTGTCCAGTCATATTTTGAATAATTTTCCCAACGCGATGACGGCGAGTGGCCAATATTTATCGGCGGATGAAGGTAGCGGTGATCATTTATTTACCGGTACGATTATGGCGCCCGATGCCAGTCTACAAGTGGCCAACTATGGGAGTAGTCAATACTTTTATGGGAGTGTCATTTCTGGCAAAGACGTGTTAATTGAAAATAACATGTTGCCAGCGCGGGTCATCGCTAGTAGTTTTGATGTTCAACATATTTCGACGGATAACATTAGTGATTTAGACCCGACCCAACAAGTCCCTAAGTTGTCCAACCTGACTTTAGACTTTAAGTCAAGGTGATGCGGATACGAATTCTAAGACAATCAGTAGTGGGAGCAGTGGGACATATACGGGTGACCAGGCGGATGGCGCCGTCCATGTTCGAGCCACGGTGGCGCCGAAAAAAACGGCTTATCAGGTGTTTTATCAACTAAATGACGGTGATTGGACCAAGTTTACGAGCAGTGATATTGATGAAACTCAGACTAGTAACACGTTAGACTTGGGAACGCTGCTTAAATTGACCGGGGCTAATAGTGATCAATTGACCGCTACGAAGGTGGTCAAGGGCGTTACTGACCCCACCAGTTTGAGTGCGACGAGTCAGACGATTTCTGCGACGTTGGCCCGCGAAAACACGTTGAAGGTGGTTGTCACTCCTACGGCAACGACGGCGGGGACGGCTTTGACGAGTGCAAATATTGCCGACCATCTGAGTGATTATTCTGTGACCACGGTTGCGGTGAGTGAAGATGGGACCGAAGCCGCCGAAATCCCCACAGCCTTTGACTTAACAACGTCGGCTGGCAGCACGATTCTCACGGCGAGGCCGACGGTGAACTTGACGAATGATTGGCAAGTACCGCTTAGTTTGACGTTAGGCATTGGCGATTTGTCATCGACTTTGGCAGATGGGGTGTTACCGTTGACGACTAGTGACCTGTTGCATTACACGGTGACGGTTGGCGACGACACGCTCAGTCATCAATTGGATGCGACGACGATGACGATTTTACCGAATACGAGTCCGCCAACAACCAGTACGAGTTTGTCATTTAAGATGACGGTCGATCCGACTGATTATCCGGCGCAAGTTCAGGTCGGCAAGCAGTATGGTATCCCGATGGACTGGCAGTTGAATTATGATTTGAAAATGACGCAATAAAAATGGAGGAATTTCTAATGAAGAAATGTAAAACAATGATTTTAGGTTTGGCAACGGTCGCGTTAGCAACCTTAGTTGGTGGTACGTTGGCCGCCCAAGCTGCGGACACGGGGACTGACGGGACTTCCGTTGGTGAATTCACCGTGGCCAGTGGGAAGTTGTCGCTGGATGCGGTGCCGACATTGGCCTTTAAAGGTACGGATGTGGCCAGTTTAGCGAGTGGGACGAAGCTAGCTTATAATAGCGACGCAGTGACTGGTAGTGGCAAAACGAGTACTGGTAATACGTTAACGGTCAGTGATTTCCGTGGGGCGGATAACGCGGCGTGGAACTTAACGGCTCAATTAAGCAACTTCACGAATGGTAGTAGTACAGTGGCTGGGACGATTGATTATGCCGGTGCTAATGCTGTGAAAGGGACGATTAGTGCGGACGGTGGTAATGTTTGGAATAACACTGATGCTAAGACCGGTGGGACGAGTAGTGTGTCGGCGGCCACCGATTCAACGACCGCCTTAACCTTGCCAGCCACGGCTACCGCGGTTTCCGGGACGTATGACGCGGATATTACTTGGACCTTGAGTGCTACTGCGAGTGCCGAGTAATGATGCCGATTAGCCGAAAGATGTTAAAACGCACCAGCTGGTTAGGACTTGTGATGGTGTTGGGGCTGCTGAGCTGGTTGAATTGCCAACCCGTTCAGGCCGCCAATACCGGGGCCGGTTTTACGGTGCAAATGGTCAAAAATTCACGGCAACGCGCCGCCACGACCGGCTATTTTGACTTGAAAGTGGCCCCTGGTCAAACGGGGCAAGTGCAGATGCGCATCGTGAACTTGACGAAACAAGCGTTGCATTTGCAAGTGCATGCCAATACGGGCTATACCACCGGTAATGGGATTGAAGCATATGATAAAGCAACGTTAGGTTCCTTGAGTACCGCCCCTTATCAATTGAAATCCATCTTCAAAGTGCCCGCCAGTATTACGGTACCGGCCGCCAGTGCCAAAGTTATCACGGTGCCGTATCAGCTACCGACTAAGGCGTTTAACGGCGTGTTAGAAGGCGCGTTTTATTTCTTAAACAAGGCGACCGGTGAAGCACAGACGACTAATCAAAAAGGTTTTCAACTGCACAACCGCTACGCTTTAGCGTTAGGGGTAGTCTTGCGTGAAAGTGATACGAGCCAAGTTAAACCAGCGTTGAAATTGACCGGCGTAACCACGGGCAGTGATCAACAAGCGCAATTTAGTCCCGCGGTGGGAGCCAAGTTAGTGAATTCGCGGCCACAATTGTTGACCCATTTGAAAATCGATGGGCGTATTTACGACCAAAACGGCCAGTTGAAGTTCAAAACGGTGCGGCAAAATTTAGGCATGGCGCCGAATTCGAACTTCACGTATTTGATTAATACCGGCAACAAGCGTTTAGCGGCGGGCCAATATAAGTTGCGGTTAGTGGCCACTGCCAAGCACCAACGCTGGGTCTTTACGCGCACGTTTAAAGTCACCAAAGCGCAAGCCGACAAAGTCAATCAGCAAGTTCCACGGGATTGGCACTGGCTGTGGTGGCTCTTGTTAGCCTTGGCAATTTTGCTCATTATCTTGTTGTTATGGTTAGTTTATCGATACGGCCAACGCAAAGGTCGCGAGCAAGCACAATAATGGTTATTAACTAAATAATCGGTAAATTAAAGGGACCCTGTTCGACGTACATTTAACTAGTACGTCGAACAGGGTCCCTTAGTATTTATATTTTTATGGGCTGGAATTAGGAATCTAACCGGCGGCGGTGTAACAAAGTCATCATTTTGCGGACGTTCATGGATAATAACATGACGGCGAAAATAATCATCAGCCCACCGACTAAATCAAAGCTGGTTAATTGAACGTTTAAAAATAAGACCGAAAAGACGGTGGCGGCCAGAGGTTCGAAGGCATCTAGTAGACTGGCGGTCGTTGGCAAGATGTCGCTTAGACTGTGGGCAAACATCAAGAATGGCGCGACGGTTCCGAGCAAGATGATCACTAGGAGTAATAACCATTGCGACCAGGTTAACGTGACATGCACTAGCCAGAGGGGGTGCATCGCCATTAAAAAGATACCGGCGACCAGTAAGCCCCAACCGGTAATGTTCATTGGCCCGAACTTGGGCAACAGTGGCCGGGGTAACAACGTGTTGGTGGCCACGCCAATCGCTGATAAGCCGCCCCAAAATAAAACGGCTGGTGAGATGGCTAAACTATTTAAGTGACCGTGCGTGACGATGAGCAAGGTCCCAATAAAGGCAATGACCATCCCGATAGCTTCGGAACGGTTGGGCGTGACGTGTTTGAATAAGAAGTAATAAATACTAATGATAAAAGGCCCGAGAAATTGGATAATGGTTGCAATCGGCGCATTCCCAACTTTAACGGCTTCAAAGTAACACCATTGGACTGGAATGAGTCCGAGCAGGCCGTAACTGATTAAGCGCCCGGCTGTCCGTGGTTGTCGCCAGACTTGCCAAGGCTGTTGGCCGCTGACTTGGCTGGCAATCAGTAAAATTAAGCCGGCGGTAATCATTCGAATTTGGGTCAGCCATAATGGTGTAATTGCCGAATTTTGTTTGAAGAGGGTACTGGCCGCAACCCCTGAAATGCCCCATAAGATGCAGGCAGTACTCGCTAACAGTACGCCCCGTAAATGATGCCGCTGCGTCATTTTGTTCCACTCCTTTGTTCTGAAAATTAACTAAGCATTTTCAAGTATAGCAAAACTACGACGGTCCACACGACTTGTCGGTGATTCTTCATGTAATTATTAGTGTATTTTTATTTTATTCCACGGTATTATTTCAGAAAACAAACTAACTGATGACCAGTAGTCAGCGCTTTTGATTAGAACTTGGTGAGTAGCAGTTGCGGAAAAGATTGGGTGCTATAATTAATTTTGGGTGCTAGGTTTAATAAATCTATTTATGGGGGATTTTAAGCATGACAGTTTCGAGAAAAATGATGTTAGGGGCCGCACTACTAGTTGCGGCGACTTGTTTTGGCGCGCGCAATGCCAATGCGGCGTTAATTGCGTCGGCCCAAGTGAGTCGGGTCAAAACGAGTTACAGTGCCCGCAAACAAGCGGTCGTGATTCACGGTCACGCGACGAACGTGGAACAAATCAAGGTGATGTACCGCGGTAAACACGTTAAAACCGTCGCCGTTAAGCACGGAAAGTTTGCGCTGACGCAACGGTTTAAAGGTTATGGGACGTTTAAGTTAGTAGCCGGCACTACGACGCTGAAAAAAATCACGGCGAGCACGTATGCGACGCCGGTCTTGCGCCAAACGTTGGCCGCCGGTACTAAAACGGGCTTACAATTGGGCTTTGTTGGTCAGAAACATGCCACGGTAACGATTCGGCAAGCTGGTAAGCTGGTGAAAACGTATCGGACGGGCCATGCTAAGTCGCAGACGCGGATTCCGTTGAAGACGATTAAGCGCACCGATGCTAAAAATCTGACGGCGACGCAAAAAGTTCGCGGCAAGAAAGTCAGTCGACCACTCAAGTTGAAGGGGACTCAAATCGGCTTTAAATTGTATATTTATAGTTAAAAAATTATCGCGATTGCCAACTGCCGGCAGTCGTTTTTTTGTGCTGTCTTTCCCTTAGGCGGCATGCTATGATAAGCGTAGCAACTATTCTAAGCGAATTTTAATCTGGAGGAATAACGAATGAAAGCCATTATTACCGTAGTTGGACAAGATCAGGTCGGGATTGTTGCGACCGTTGCCAATGAACTTAAAACGTTGAACATTAACATCGTGGACATCTCACAAACGCTGATGGACCACAATTTTACGATGATGCTCTCAGGCGAATGGGACGACCAAGTTTTGAGTTTTGACGCCGCCAAAACCGCCTTAGAAGCTTTAGGCGCACAGTCCGGTTTGACGATTCGGATTCAGCGGCAAGCGTTATTTGATGCCATTCAGAAATTATAGGAGGTTGCCATGGAAAGCCGATCGATTTTAGAAACGATTCAAATGGTCGCCGAAGAAAACTTAGATATTCGGACGATTACCATGGGTATTTCGCTATTCGACTGTATCGACAGTGACGGTGAAAAAGCCCGCCAAAAGATTTACGACAAAATTACGACCAGTGCCAAAGACCTCGTCAAAGTTGCGAACCAGATTCAAACTGAATACGGGGTGCCAATTATTAACAAGCGGATTGCCGTCACCCCGATTGCGTTGATTGCGGCGGCTAGTGGTGACCAAGATTACGTGGCGTATGCGCAAACGATGGAAAAGGCGGCGACCGTCTTGGGCGTTGACTTAATCGGGGGTTTTTCCGCTTTAGTCCAAAAAGGGTTCCAAAGTGGGGACCGCAAGTTGATTGCGTCAATTCCGCAAGCGTTAGCTGAAACGAGTCGGGTTTGTAGCTCAGTTAATGTCGGTTCCACGCGCGCCGGCATTAATTTGGATGCGGTCGGTGAAATGGGCCGCACGATTAAGCAAATTGCGGCCGATGACCCGGTCAATTGCATGAGTTTAGTCGTCTTTGCCAATGCGGTCGATGATAACCCATTCATGGCAGGGGCCTTTCATGGGGTTGGTGAAGCTGACCGCGTGATTAACGTCGGGATTAGTGGCCCCGGCGTTGTTAAAAGGGCCTTAGAACAAGTCCGTGGCCAATCAATCGATGTGGTGTCCGAACAAATTAAAAAGACCGCCTTCAAAGTGACGCGGATGGGCCAATTCGTTGGCTCAATTGCAGCGCAACGGTTAGGCGTCCCATTTGGCATCGTCGACCTATCCTTAGCACCGACCCCTAACGAAGGTGATTCGGTGGCCGAAATCTTAGAAGAGATTGGCCTAGAAAGTGTCGGCGCTCCCGGGACAACGGCGGCCTTAGCGTTACTGAACGACGCGGTGAAAAAAGGTGGCGTCATGGCTTGTGAACATGTCGGTGGCTTATCGGGCGCATTCATCCCGGTTTCAGAAGACGCTGAAATGATTCGCGCCGTCCGCGCCGGTCGGTTAAACATTGAAAAACTAGAAGCAATGACGGCGGTTTGTTCCGTCGGCTTAGACATGATTGCCGTGCCTGGTGACACCACGGCGGCGCAAATCAGTGGGATGATTGCTGATGAAGCCGCGATCGGGATGATCAACAACAAGACCACCGCCGTCCGGGTCATTCCAGCCACCGGAAAAGCGGTCGGTGACGAAGTCGAATTCGGCGGCTTGTTCGGCCGCGCGCCAGTTATGGCGGTGAATGCGAGTCAACCAACTAAGCTGATTGCGCGTGGTGGGCATATTCCGGCACCGATTCATTCGTTTAAAAATTAAGAGTGCTTTAGCCAGCGGGTTGTGACCGAGCATTGCCTAGCCTAATGGGACGACCGTCGTGGGTTTGGCGATGGTCGCCCCATTAGGCGTAGCAAGCACAGGTCACAGCTGGCTAAAGCACGTTTCGGCCATAAAGGTAAAACGAGTGGTTATTAACGTTGTCGAATGCGATTTTCTAAAAATTAAGCTGTACGTACCGATGATTTGAACATAAAAAATGCCGTCTAATGAAATGCAAAAATTCATTAGACGGCATTTTTGTTATTTTGATGGTCGAAACGTGGTCCGCCAGGCAATGTGTTCCGCTTAACCGAACCGCACAATGATGCCCAAAAATCAGGCATTATCGCACAGGTCACGTTAATGCTCGCATATTACCCGCCTGGTGGATCACATTTATTCAATTCGCAGCTGCAAAAATTGATTCGCAAAATACAATGCCTGCAGTTCATTCACCCGGCAACCGCGCAAATCAAAGGGCTGCACCCGTAACGCTTTAAACTCACATGTGCGTAAGTCCTGTTTACTCAAGTTGGTATTGGTGAAGTCGGCGTTATTTAAATCGCAAGTGGTGAACTGGACTTAAGGTTGATTCCATACAGTTAACGTCACTGAGACGGGAATCGGTAAACGTGACGGCGGGAAACTTCGTGGCATTGAAGTTGGCCAAATTCAACTGACAGTTTTTGAAGCTGACGTCTTTAAAGTAACCGTCATCAAAGGTCGCTCCCACGAGCTTGCAGTTTTCAAACTGAACGCGGTATAAGCTCGCTTGTTCAAAATTACCATTTGATAAATCGCAATTTTTAAAAATAACATCCGTGAGTTCTAAACGTTCAAAATCATTTTCACTCAAAATGGTGTTTTCAAAATAACACTGCTCAATTAACGGATGGGTCAGCGTTAAGTTAGTAACGGTCTGTTGGACGACAGCGCCGTTAGCTAATAGTTGATCTTCGGCGGTGCGAATGGTTAGCAAGTCGATTGCTGGTAAAATAGTTGGGTCAATTTTGGGTGCGTTCATAGCGGTCATCCTTTCATACGTCAGCGGCGCTCAGCTTCCCTAAGGCGTCGATACTAATATAACCGTGTGCCCCGACTTTCGCCACACTTATTTCACAAATCCCGCACGCAAAGTTACTAAATTGTTGATATACTAGGACTGATAATTAGCCCAAAGTGGGGTATGATGATAAATGTGGGGTGTTTGGTGACTAACCAAACCCAGCAACATTTATCGCAAGTATAAAAAACGATAAACTTGGAGGAATTTGTTAATGAAATTACTAATGATTGAAGATAATAAATCCGTCTCGGAAATGATGGCGATGTTTTTTAAGAAGGAACAATGGGATGCGCATTTTGCTTATGACGGTAATGAAGCCGTGGATATGTTCAATGAAGCACCTGACAGCTGGGACATGGTGACCCTGGATTTAAACTTACCGGGCAAAGACGGGATGCAAGTTAGTGCCGATATTCGCAAAGCTTCACCAACGGTACCCATTATTATGTTAACGGCGCGCGATTCCGAAAGTGACCAAGTACTCGGGTTAGAAATGGGCGCCGATGATTATGTGACGAAGCCCTTTTCACCAATTACGTTGATTGCGCGAATTAAGGCGCTCCATCGGCGGGCGGACTTAGGTAGTGCGAAGCCAACTGAACCGGCGGAAAATGCCGTCAGTGATTTCGATGTGCAAACGGACCACTTCAAGTTAAATACGAAGACACGTGAAGCGTACTTAGCGGACAAACAAATTGAAGATTTGACTCCCAAGGAATTTGACTTGTTAAAGACGTTGGCTCAAAAACCACGCCAAGTGTTCTCCCGCGAACAATTATTACAACTCGTTTGGGATTATGAATATTATGGTGACGAACGGACTGTCGATGCGCATATCAAGAAACTCCGTCAAAAGATTGAAAAGGCGGGGCCACAAATTATCCAAACCGTTTGGGGAGTCGGTTACAAGTTCGACGATAGTGGAGTTGAAGCTAAATGAAACTGATCTACCAACAAATGCTCGCCTTCTTTGCGGTGATTATTACGGTGATCGTCGTATTAGGGTTCGCGTTTATTCGGACGACCAAGACGATGATCTACTCAAACTCCTGGCAACAGCTGCAACAGTATGCGACGAGTATTGAAAAAGAAGCGATTCGGTATAATACGAATACTAAAAAAGTCGTTGGTTTTAATCAACAATTTTTGAGTGATGCGACGGCGATTTTACGCGACCAGCACATTCATTTTTCGGTCTATGACGCTAATAAAAAGGTCGTTTACCCGAATGCGCTGGGATTGAACAGTATGCCCGGCGGTTCGTTTTATAACCCGAGTATTTCTAAAAGTGATTGGAAAAAGTTAAAAAATAACAAAACGATTACGCAACGGCCCCACGTCACCTTCAAATCACGGAGCCATGACCGGCCAGTTAATACGCCGGCATTGCGGACGATTGACGTCTTAGTACCATTATTTTATAAGACGAACGGCACCAAGAAGTTTGTCGGGGCCATTTCAATTGGGTCGTTTGAACAGACCTTACAAGCTAATGAGCAACAGATTGAAAATAATTTGTTCATTGCCTTGCTCGTCTCGGGAATTGCCGCGCTGTTGTTGAGTTATATCTTGGCGCGCTACTCGGTACGCCGTATCAATCGCTTGCGGTACGCGACGCACTCGGTTGCGGAAGGGGACTTCGACATCCACGTTGACAGTAGCCATAAAGACGAAATTGACGACTTAGCGGATGACTTCAACGGCATGGTGAGTTCGTTACGCGCATCTAATGAGGAAATCAAGCGCCAAGAAAAACGGCGCCGCGAATTCATGGCCGATGCCGCCCACGAAATGCGAACACCGCTGACGACGATTAATGGGATTTTGGAAGGCCTCGCTTACGATGCGATTCCGGAAGAAGATAAAGCCCATTCGATTGAATTGATGCAAAATGAAACGAAACGTTTGATTCGTTTAGTCAATGAAAACTTAGACTATGAAAAGATTCGGACTGGTCAAATCGCCTTAAACAAGACGAACTTTGACGGCAGTGAAGTCTTGCATAACTTAGTTGAACAATTGACGAAGAAGGCGGCGGCAGCCGATGATCACTTCGACTTGACGACGCCGGATGAATTACCGGTCTGGGCCGATTATGACCGCTTTGTCCAAGTCTTATTCAACATTATGCAAAACGCCATTCAATTCTCCAAAAACGGGGTCATTGAAGTGACCGCCAGTCGCAGTGAACACGCGACGGTGATTGCAGTGCAAGACCACGGGATTGGGATGACGCCGGACCAAGTGAAGAATATTTGGGAACGGTATTACAAAGCCGACCCATCACGCAAGAACACGAAGTACGGCGAATCCGGGTTAGGTTTAGCGATTTCGCATCAATTAGTCCAACAACACGGGGGCTCAATTGAGGTTGAAAGTGAAGCCAACCAAGGCACCCGCTTTACCGTTACTTTCCCTGATGAAGGTTTTGACAAACCAATTATTGAAGACTAGTTTTTATTTTTGAGCAACTTACTTTTATTAGTAGGTTGCTTTTTGTTTGTCGCCAGTCGGGACCATGGGGCGCGCCGTGGCGCAGACCTTGGGCCAAAAAGCGGTCCCAAGGGCGCTTTTTAGCCTGACCTAAAACCGCTGTCAGTCTAAAAAGTCGGCGCCAATTAGAAACTAGCCTAAACCGCTAGTTTCTGATTGCGACACGGCGCACCCCATGGTCCCGACTGGCTTGATGACGATAGTTTTAATGAATCGGAAAATGGTCTAGGTATTTTGGGTCGCAGTTGATTGATATCAAGGGACACTTTCGATTGTCGCTAATTAGTTGTGGGACCCGCTTAAGTTGAGTTCGTTAGTTTGTGATCAAGGAATTGGTTACTGGAAGATGGCGGTGGGAGCCTAATCTCCACTGGCGCAACGGGGGATTAGTTCGTGTACAACCAACCCAATATTATGTTGGCCTGTACTAGGACGTGGTTGAAACTAATATAATAGTAGGAAACTAGTTTCATATTAATGAATTCGGCATTCTCTCAATTGTTGAATCGGCTTGAATAGTTAATCCTGAAAATTGATGACAAACCAGTAAGCAATTTTGTTAAATCAATTTGTTAAGCGGCTAGCTACCTAATCTTATTCAATTGGTCTAGTGAAAAACATACGCTAATTAGGTACGAGTTTTCATAAATCAAGTTAGATAGCCGGAAGGAAAGTCGGGTCGCGGCGTGTCGATGTTCTTAGCGGGTGTTGTTTGGCCGCTTAGAACATGTGCCGTGTTGGGTGACTTGCGATTTGTGCAAGGCATCCAACCGCCCTGAAGACCGTGGTGTGGCTTCAGATCTGCACCACGCCGCGTCCCGACTTTCCTGGAGGCGGCACACACCAGCCCTAACTTGCCATTATTATAAATGCGCCAGATATGTTACACTTAAAACGGCTGTGAACAGCGATTTACCGCTACTTTAGATAAGAACACTTAAGGAGACAATCATGCAAAGAGTACAAATTACGGGTAACTCCCAACGAAAAGTTAAAGATGGCTATCCTTTATTGGTGGCTGACGACTTGAAAGATCCAGCAATGAAATTAACCGATGGATCATTCGTCGCCTTGATGGCCAATACGCAATTTATGGCTTATGCCTTAGTCGCTAAGCACCGGCGCCAATTAGGCTGGGTGTTGAGTTTAGATGAAACGGAAACGCCAACGATTGACTACTTCCGTAAATTATTCAAACAAGCCTTGGTACGGCGGGCCACGTCAATGGACCCCAGCTTGCCACAACGCGTCTTCAATGCCGATGGTGATGGCTTAGGTGGCTTGGCAATTGACCATTATGACGACTATTACGTCTTCACTTGGTATGCTCAAGGCGTTTACGCCCAACGCGAAATGTTATATGCGGCCTTTGAAGCGGCTAGTGACCATCAATTCAAGGGGATTTACGAAAAATTACGCTTCAACGTTGAAGAAGCCAACTTGAAGAGTCGCCTCGTTACCGGTACTGAAGCACCAGACCCGTTATTAGTTACCGAAGGCGACGTGACTTATCCGGTGCATTTGCAAGATGATTTAACGACTGGCTTGTTGCTCGACATGCGACCAATTCGCGAATACTTGGCGGGGGCCGAATTACAAGGGAAGACCGTCTTGAACTTGTTTAGTCAAGAAAATGGGATTACGGCTGCCGCCGCTGTGGCTGGTGCCGCGAAGACTATTTCCATTGAAACTAACAAGAAGGGTGCTAACGCCACGGCCGACCAATTGGCCATGAATAACCTGGACCCCGATAAGCATGAAATCCGGACCATTGAAGTGCCAAACTACTTGGATTACACCGCTAAACATCATTTGAGCTATGACGTGGTTGTCGTGACCGCGCCAACGTTTGCCCGGGTAAAGAAGCAAAAATTCCAAGTGGCACCAGACTTGACTGATTTGTTGACGCAAACCTTACCAACCGTACGACGTGATGGGCAATTGATCGTCGCCACCACGGCTAATAACTTCTCCATGAAGAAGTTTAAGGAAGCCGTCGCAGCCGCCTTTGTTGGTAGTGACCGTCATTACACCTTGACGGAAACCTTCCGCTTACCAAGTGACTTCGTGACGCGGAAGGCGTATTTAGCAAGTAACTATCTCAAAGTGCTCGTTTTGACTTTAGATAAATAGGCTAATTTGCAAAAATAACGACATGAAATAAAAAAAATTTAACATGAATTTTGGGGACCGTTTTCATTAAATGAAAACGGTCCCTGTCTGTAAGAAAACGAATTCATGAAAATATAAATATAATTATATTTAGGGTTATGAACGTGATTATGACTGGTAAAACGGTTACTTTCCTGATAGAATTGTTTTTTGTCGTTAGGCATGAGAGAAAAATAGAAATGAGGATTATGAATAATGGGAATTCTAATTGCACTGATTCCTGCGATTGCGTGGGGTAGTATCGGCTTAATTAGTGGTCGTTTGGGCGGTTCTGCACGGCAACAGACGCTCGGGATGACAATGGGGGCCTTAGTCTTTGGGCTCTTGCTATGGATGTTTGAACAACCAACCTTAAATCGCTACGTATGGTTGACAGGGATTGTTTCCGGGTTGTTCTGGAGTGTTGGTCAAGGTCAACAATTTACGTCGATGAAAGCTATCGGGATTTCGCGGACAACGCCAATCTCGACTGGGATGCAATTAGTTGCCAATGCCCTTGCCGGAGTGTTACTTTTCAGCGAATGGACCGGCAACATGTATTGGATCGGTTCGATTTCAGTAATTATTTTAATTGCTGGGGCCGTGTTAACTTCCTTAACCGACCGTACTGACCCGAACCGCAGCCAAAACGAAAACTGGAATTTAGGGATTCGCGCGTTGATCTTATCAACAGTTGGTTATGCCGGTTATACGATTGTCGTGCATTATGGGACCAGCTGGTGGAACGTTAACGCCCAAGCCGTGGTCTTACCACAAGCAGTCGGGATGTTAATCGGGGCCTTAATCTGGTCATTCAAAGACCAACCATGGAAAGAAAGTGCCACTTACCGCAACATCATCACTGGGTTAGTTTGGGGTATCGGTAACTTGTTCATGTTCATGGCCATGGCCCAAATCGGTCAAGCCATCTCATACTCACTTTCACAAATGGGTATCGTTATTTCCACGTTTGGGAGTATCTTCTTACTGGGCGAGCACAAGACGAAACGCGAAATGGTGTATGTCATCATTGGGTCGATCTTAGTTATCGTCGGTGGAATCGCTTTATCCTTGATGAAAGCCTAGTAAAACTTTTACCATAAATTAAGTAATTTATTTTAAATACTTGAATAGTATGTTTGGCGCGGTAACTAACAGTTAGCCGCGCCTTTTTTTGAACATAAGGTAGATTGTAAAATTAATCCGAACGCTGTTCGGACAAAAAAGATCAGCT
>NZ_AYGX02000156.1 GCF_000498955.2 Lactiplantibacillus fabifermentans DSM 21115
TATGCTGAACAATTTGTCCAAAAATTCGGATTAAATTTGCAATCTACCTTATCAAGATACTTTTTGATGTCCGGAATTGTGTCATAAGCATCTGGCTTCTCTGGATCATCTGACCGGGTAAACATCTTGGAAAAATCATCATCACTGTTTTCAGGGGCATGACTAATAAATTCTCGATTAGCTTTATAGTAAAATCCATTTGCATCTTTTTCTCCACGAGTACCTGTTGCATACGCAAGAAACAATCTGAT